>CANCDA010000140.1 GCA_947374705.1 Comamonadaceae bacterium
ATCCAACAAGCTGATCGGGCGGCGGCTTGATTTGTCTGAGAACACGGTGCGCGGCCATGTGCAAGCGGTGCTGGCTCATTTGCAGGTGGTTAGCCGCTCCGAGGCCAGCTATGCGGCCCGCCAACGCGGCTTGGTGCGCTAAACCGATGAACTTTTTTAAATTGAGGTCTGGGCGAATTTTGGTGGAGCAGTTGCGCCTGGTTCACGTCAATTTGCCGGTTTCCAACTTGGCCACGGGCGGGGCGAGCTTGATCTTGCTGTGGGTCTTGTCACAGACCTCGCCGCTCACGCCGCTGCTGGTCTGGGTCGGCCTGGTCTGGCTGTCCATTGGTTTTAGCCTGTGGTTGGCTGCACGGATTTTGCAATCGCCCAACCCGCTGGAGCAAGCCCCGGTGATGGCCCGCACCACGGTTATTTTCTGTGGGTTTTACGGCGCGCTTTGGGGTGCTTTGCCGTGGCTGGCGCTCGACACAGCAGGGCCTTGGGGCTCGGCGCTGATTGTCTGCATGACGGCAGGCATTGTGGCCGGTGCCACGGCTTTCATGTCGCCGGTGTTGCCGGTGTTTGTGGGTTTTTCAAGCCTGTTCGTTCTGTCATTGACAGTCCGTTTGTTGACGCTGAGCGAACCGGTGCATACCGCGCTGGGTCTGGGTGCGATTGTTTATTTTCTGACCACCCTCAGCCAAGCCCGCAAAGCATCGCAGGCGTTTTTCAGCATGATCACGCTGCGTTTTGAAAACGCGTCTTTGGTGGAGCGTTTGCAACAGGAGCACGCGCGCGCCCAAGCTGCCCAGGGTCAGGCGGAAGAGGCCAACATGGCCAAATCAAAATTTTTGGCCGCCGCCAGCCACGACTTGCGCCAGCCGGTGCATGCGCAGGGCCTGTTCCTTGAAGTGCTGGGCGGCACCGACCTGACGCAGGAGCAACGCGAGGTGCTGGCCAGCGCGCGCGCAGCCTGCACCGCGTCCAGCGACATGTTGAACACTTTGCTTGATTTTTCACGCATTGAGGCCGGCGTGGTTCGGCCCCATACCCAGCCTTTTCTGCTTCAGCCTTTGCTCAACAAGCTGGAGGTGGAGCAGGCGGTGCAGGCCAACGCCAAGGGCCTGGTTTATCGCGCGCGCGAAACGCAGGCACAGGTGTTCTCAGACCCGGCGCTGGTGGAGCTGATTCTGCGCAACCTGGTGTCCAATGCCATTCGCTACACCGAGCAGGGTGGCATTTTGGTGGGCTGCCGCCAACGGGCCGATGCGCTGTCGATTGAGGTGTGGGACACGGGCGTGGGCATTGCACCGGCACATCAAAAAGAGGTGTTCCGTGAGTTTCACCAATTGGCCAATCCCGAGCGAGATCGGCGCAAAGGGCTGGGCTTGGGGTTGGCAATTGCCGATGGCTTGGCGCGCACGCTGGGACACCGCTTGAGCTTGGCGTCCACCCTGCATCGCGGCAGTGTGTTTCGCTTGGAACTGCCGATTTCCCATGCCCCCTTGCCCGTGCTGCCGATGGAGGGCCAACGCATGACGGCGAACTTGCAGGGTCTGCGGGTGCTGGTGGTGGACGACGATGCTGCGGTGCGGTCTGGCATGGCTCAGTTGTTGCGCAATTGGGGCTGCGCCTGCGATACGGCGGAGTGGATAGAAGAAGCCATGGAGCTGGCCCGCCAGCGCCGCCCCGATGTGGTGATTTGCGACTACCGCCTGCGCGAGCGGCGCACTGGCCTGGAGGCGATCAAGGCTTTGCGTGACTTGCTTGGCGAAGCGTTGCCCGTGATGTTGATCACCGGCGACACCGATCCGGTGCGTTTACGCGAAGCCATGGCCAGCGGCGTGCCCCTGCTGCACAAACCCGTCAAGCCAGACCAGTTGCACCAAGCGCTGGTGGATGCCCTAGAGACCAGCCCAGCCTTTGTGACTTTAGTCACTTAAATCACACCAATCAACCAGTCCATTTGGACTGGTTCGACCGCATATCCGGGTATTTCGCCCTTAGCTGGGGACAATCGCGCCAGAAATATCTATATCGGCTTGACCAGCCGTGTGGGAGCGCTGTCGGCCGACATGCTGCGCTATTAAAAACATTCCAAAAACCCCAACCGCAAAGCGCCACGCCATGACTAACGCCACTAGCACCGCCGCTACACCAGCACCCAGCCCCATCACCGCCGTGCTGTTCATCGACAGCCGCGTGCCCGACCTGCAAATGCTGATCAACGCGGCGGCCCCCGGCACCCGGGTGGTGATCTTGCAGGCAGACCAAGACGGCGTAGCCCAGATGGCCCAAGCACTGCTCGGGCTCACGGGGCTGGCCTCTATCAGCGTGCTCTCTCATGGCAACGCCGGCATGCTGCTGCTGGGCGATGGCCCCCTGTATGCGGGCAACCTACAGGCCCACAGTGCAGACCTAGCCTGCATCGGCTTGACCCTGGCATCCGGTGGCGACCTGCTGCTCTATGGCTGCAACGTCGGCGCGGGCGACAGCGGTGCGCAGTTCGTTGCCGACCTGGCCAGCCTCACCGGGGCCGACGTGGCCGCCAGCAGCAACAACACCGGTGGCAGCGATGCCAGTGGGAGCAGCGGCGATTGGGCTTTGGAGATCACGCGCGGCAACATCGACCAGGCCCCAGTTCTGGACACCCTGAGCCTGAGCCACTACGACCACCTGCTCGCAGCACCTACTGTCACCTCGGTCACCTCCAGCAGCGCCAACGGCACCTACAAGGTGGGCGACGCCATCAGCATTCAAGTCAATTTCAGCGCGGTAGTGAACGTAGGCAGCGGCACGCCCTCACTCACGCTAGAGACCGGCAGCATCGACCGCGCCGCCACCTATACCGGTGGCACCGGCAGCAGCACCTTGTCGTTCAGCTACACCGTGCAGACGGGTGACACCTCGGCAGATTTAGACCAAATTGCCAGCAGCGCTCTGCATTTGAACGGCGCAAGCATTCAAGACGCTGCGCTCACCAACGCCGTTTTAACCCTCGCAGCCCCTGGCGCTGCAGGCTCGCTAGGGGCCAACAAGGCCATTGTGATTGACGGCATGGCCCCCCACGGCACTTCGCCCGTCTTCGCCAGCCCCAGCACCAACCCCTATGGCCTATTGAATGTGGGCCTCTACGCCAGCCCCAGCTTTGTTGACATCGATGGCGACGGTGATCTGGATGCCTTGATCGGTAACAGCGCTGGCAACACCGTGGTGCAGCTCAACACCGGCAGCGCGAGCAGCCCGGCCTTTGCAGCGCCCAGCACCAACCCCTATGGCCTGGCGGGTGTGGGCAGCTACGCCAGGCCCAGTTTTGTTGACATCGATGGCGACGGTGATCTGGATGCTTTGATCGGCAACAACGTTGGTAACACGCTGGTGCAGCTGAACACCGGCAGCGCGAGCAGCCCGGCCTTTGCAGCGCCCAGCACCAACCCCTATGGCCTGACGGATGTGGGCAACCGCGCCAGCCCCAGCTTGATTGACATTGACGGCGACGGTGATCTGGATGCCTTGATCGGTAACAGCGCTGGCAACACCCTAGTGCAGCTCAACACTGGCAGTGCGAGCAGCCCGGCCTTTGCCGCGCCCAGCACCAACCCCTATGGCCTGGCGAGTGTGATCGGCGGCATCGCCAGCCCCAGCTTTGTGGACATTGACGGCGACGGTGATCTGGATGCCTTGATCGGTAACTTCTCGGGCAACATAGTCGTGCAGTTGAACACCGGCAGCGCGAGCAGCCCGGCCTTTGCTGCGGCCACTACCAACCCCTATGGCCTGGCGAGTGTGATCGGCAGCTACGCCAGCCCCAGCTTTGTTGACATCGACGGTGACGGTGATCTGGATGCCTTGATCGGTAGCAATGTTGGCCAAACGAAAGTGCAGCTGAACAACCCCGTGGCCCCGGTCACCAGCAGCACCGCCAATGGCACTTATGGCGTGGGCAGCGTGATCACGCTGGCGGTGGCGTTTAATGAAAACGTTCTTGTTACTGGCTCACCCACCCTGCTGTTAGAAACCGGCAGCACAGACCGCAATGCCACTTACTCAGGCGGCTCAGGCGGCAAGGTACTGAGCTTCAGCTACACCGTGCAAGCCGGTGACACCAGTGCCGATTTAACCCAGCAAAGCAGCAGCGCATTGGTGTTGAACGGCGGTACCATCAAAGACGCCGCAGGCAACAACGCTATTTTGAGCCTGGCTGCACCTGCAGCAACAGGCTCGCTCGGGGCCAATGCGGCGATCGTTATTGACACCATGGTTATTGACACCATGCCGCCCGTGTATGAATCTGCCTCTGTGAATGGCAATCAACTGGTGATGCACTACACCGAGACCAATACGCTGGATGCGGTCAACATCGCCCCCACCAGCGCCTTTGCCGTGGTCTCAGGCGGGGCTGCCAATGCCGTCACCGCTGTAGCCGTCAACGCCACCGCCAAGACCGTCACCTTGACCCTGAGCACCGCCGTGACCAACGGCCAAGCTGTCACGCTGGCCTATACCGACCCGGGCGTCGGTAACGATGCCAATGCCGTGCAAGATGCTGCGGGCAATGATGCCGCCAGCTTCACGGCCACCGCCGTGTCGAACAACACCCCCATTCCCGCCCGCCCCCACGGCGCTTTGCCCGTCTTCGCCAGCCCCAGCACCAACCCCTATGGCCTAGCGAATGTGGGCGTCTACGCCAGCCCCAGCTTGGTGGACATCGACGGTGACGGTGATCTGGATGCCTTGATCGGTAACAGCGCTGGCAACACCCTAGTGCAGCTCAACACTGGCAGCGCGAGCAGCCCGGCCTTTGCAGCGGCCATCACCAACCCCTATGGCCTGATGAATCTGGGCGCCTCAGCCAACCCCAGCTTTGTGGACATCGATGGCGACGGTGATCTGGATGCCTTGATTGGTAACAGCGCTGGCAACACCGTGGTGCAGCTCAACACCGGCAGCGCGAGCAGCCCGGCCTTTGCAGCGCCCAGCACCAACCCCTATGGCCTGGCGAATGTGGGCTTCTCCGCCAGCCCCAGCTTGGTTGACATTGACGGTGACGGTGATCTGGATGCCTTGATTGGTAACAACGCTGGCAACACCGTGGTGCAGCTCAACACCGGCAGCGCGAGCAGCCCGGCCTTTGCAGCGCCCAGCACCAACCCCTATGGCCTGGCGAATGTGGGCATCTCCGCCAGCCCCAGCTTTGTGGACATCGACGGTGACGGTGATCTGGATGCCTTTATCGGTAACAAAACTGGCAACATGGTGGTGCAGCTGAACACCCCCGTGGCCCCGGTCACCAGCAGCACCGCCAACGGCACTTATGGTGTGGGCAGCGTGATCACGCTGGCGGTGGCGTTTAATGAGAACGTCATCGTCAACACCAGTGGTGGCACACCCACCTTGCTGTTAGAAACGGGCACCACAGACCGCAATGCCACCTACTCAGGTGGCTCAGGCGGCAAGGTCTTGAGCTTTACGTACACAGTGCAAGCAGGCGACACCAGCGCAGACTTAACCCAGCAAAGCAGCAGCGCATTGGTGTTGAACGGCGGTACCATCAAAGACGCCGCAGGCAACAACGCTATTTTGACCCTGGCCGCACCTGCGGCGGCAGGCTCGCTCGGGGCCAATGCGGCTATCGTGATTGACGCCCCTTCGCCCACCATCACCAGCGCCACTTACGACGCCAGCACCGGCGTCTTGACCGTGACGGCAGCCAATATGGTGACCGCCGACACGATTGATGTAACCAAGCTGAGCCTGGAAGGCCAAGGAGGCGGCAGTTACACATTAACGAACGCAACCTCGAACCCAAGCGCCATCAGCGCCACGACCTTTAGCGTGACTTTGGGTACAGCCGACAGGTTGGCCGTCAATGGCGTGCTCAACAAAAATGCCACAACGGCGGTGGACGGCACCTCCTTCAACCTGGCTGGTGCGGCCAACTGGGACATCACAGCCAGCGCACTCGCTGACTTAAGCGGCAATGGCGTGACGGTGAGCAGCGTCACCGCACCTACCATCACCAGCGCTACTTATGACGGTACGACCCACGTGTTTACCGTCACGGGCACAAATCTGGTGAAGACTGTCGGCACAACGAACGACATCACCATTTCCACATTGACCATCATTGGTGAAGGCAATGCGACCCGCACGCTGAGCACCACGAGCAATGTGGAGGTCACCAGTGACACCAGTTTTACCTTTACCCTTGCCGGTGCTGACATTGCGGCGGTGGATGCGCTGTTGAATAAAAACGGCTCGACGTCCAACACCAGCGGCACCTTCTATAACCTGGCTGCGGCTGACGACTGGAACAGCGTCATCACCGGCGGCAACATCGCCGACCTGTTGGGCAATGCCGTGACGGTAAGCAACGTGGCTGTGCCCACCATCACCAGCGCCACCTATGACGTCAACAC
>CANCDA010000141.1 GCA_947374705.1 Comamonadaceae bacterium
CAGCATCACGGCGGCTGCGGGCACCACCACCTGTGCCGCATCAAAGACGCGGTCAAAGCGGGCCGTGGCCAGCATTTCGGCCTTGAGCAGGCGCTTGGGGTTGGCGATGACGCCACGGATTTTGATGGTGCGGGTCGCAGGGTCAATGAAATCTGAGGCTGTGATGACACGGCCTTCAAACTTTTGCCCCGGCAGCGTGGGCACGACCAGCTCAAACGTGGCCCCCGGGCGCACCGTGCTGACTTCGGACTCGCGCGCGTCAATTTGGATCCATAACGAGGATGGGTCGGTCACCACAAACAGGGCGGGCACGCCGGGGCCGGATTGATCGGGCCGCACTTCCTGGCCAGGGTTCAAATTACGCTCCACCACCACGCCGCTGATGCTGGCGCTCAAAGCCAGTTGCTGGTTGACGCCGGTGGCGCTGCCGTACAGGCGGGTGCGTCCATGCGCACGGTCAACTTCGGCTTGGGCGCGTGCGGCGTCGGCCTCGGATTGCTCCAGCTCTTTCTTGGCGACAATGCCGGCCTCGAACAATTCGCGTTGGCGTTGCAGGGATTTTTGCGTCAGTTGCATGTCGGCCTGGGCTTTGGCGGTCTCACTCTGGGCTTGGCCAAAATCTGGCGAGGCCAGTTGCGCTAGCAGCGTGCCCGTGCTCACCGATTGCCCCACATCGGCCTTGATGGCCATCACGCGTCCGGCAAAGGCAGGGTAAATGCGCTGGGTGCGCTCTTCGTTCCACACCAGTTTGGAGGGCAGCTCGATGCTGATGGGTTGGGCCGCAGCGGCGGCGGTGAGCGATAAGAGGGCCAGTTGCGGATGCCCCGTGGGAAAGCGCAGTTGATTGCCCTGCACGATGGGGCCGGGCGTTTCTTGCTTGGGGGCGGGGGCTTCGGTGCAGGCCAGTAACGTCAAGGCCGCCAGGCTCAGGAGGGAGAGTTTGCACAGGGGGAGAAAGCGATACATCTGCGGTTCCTAAAGAGAATTTTTATGGGTTGGTTTGCGTGCGCAACTGCCAAGCCAGGGTGGCGCGGGCGTAGTCGGCGCGGGCATTGAGCGCGTCCAGCAGGGTGCTGCGCAGCGTGCGGCGGGCGTCCAGCAGGTCGGTCAAAGACAAGGCCCCTTTGCTGTAGGCCAGCTCGGCCCCGTCGGCCACCTTGCGGGCGCGCGGCAGGATTTCGGTCTCGTAGCTCTGCGCACGCTGCGCCGTGCTCAGGGTGAGTTGCTGCAAGCCTTGCAGTTCGGCCTGGGCCATGCGACGCACTTTCTCTAGCGCGTCTTGGGCCTGCGCCAGTTGAGCGGTTGAGCGGGCGATCTCGCCCTGGTAGCTGTAGCCCCATTGCAAGGGTATTTGCATGCGCAACTCCATCAGTGCAGTGGATGTGCCGGGGAAGTGGTCGTACGAGGCACCCACGGTGATGTCGGACACCTTTTGCGCGCTGCTGCCGTCCAGCGCCGCTTGGGCGGCTTGTACGCGGGCCAGGGCGGCGCGCACGTCGGCACGGGTTTCGATCAGGGTGCTCACGTCTGGCAAGGGGGCCAGCGAACCCGTCAACGTGGGCCAGTCGGTCTGCGCTTGCAACTGCTGTGGCGGCGTGGTGATGCCCGTGAGCTGCCACAAATTGATGGCGGCGCGCTGGCGCTCCAGCTCGGCGGCTTGCAGGTCGGCACGGGCGCGCTGGGCTTCAATTTCGGTGCGGCTGGCGTCTTGGGCCGACAAATCCCCGGCTTGCAAACGCTTGTTGGCGGTGGCGGCGAGGTGTGCCGCACTGCGTTCGATCAGGCCGATCTCCACGCCGCGCTCCTGGGCCACCAGCAGGTCAAAAAATCCGGCCTGGGTGGCCAGCAGTTGCTGGGTGCGTACCTCGTCCAGATCCGCTTGGGCGGCAACGGCGGCTTGTCGGGCGGTGAGCGTGCGCAGCTCGCGCTTGTTGCCACGCTCCCAAGTCCAGTCCAGGCCAATAGCTTTGTCCACCCGTTTTTCGGTGAAGAAGTTGCCGTCACCCAAACCGTTTTGCAAATCCATCTGACTCGCCTTGGCGCTCAGCGTGGGAAAGGGGGAGCGGTTGGCGCTAAGGATGTCGGCTTGCGCACCGGCCAGCGCGTGGCGGGCCAGGGCGACGTCCAGGTTGTTGCGGGCGGCCTGTAGGGCTTGGTTCAGGCTGATGGGGGCTGTGGTGGCAGCTTGGGCCGTGCCTGGGGTCTGCGCCAGCGCTTGGGCGGTGGTGGCGCAGGCCAAGGTCAGAGTAGCCAGGAAAAGGTTCTGTCGTATGCTCATGCGCAGAATTGTCTGTGCGCCAGACTGACCACCGACTGACTTGCCCACCTAGTGAAAACGCGTATCCCATGAGAATCCTGCTGGTTGAAGACGATGCCGTGCTGCTGGAAATGATGCGGCGCAGCTTGCAAGACGCGGGGCATCGGGTGGACACGGCCACGACGCTGGCGCAGGCTGACCATTTCTGGCGCGTCCAGCCTTTTGACGCCGTGCTCTTGGATCTGAACTTGCCAGCCTCTGACGGTGCACACGCGGCCTTGGGCAATGGTTTGACGGTGTTGCGCGCCGCCCGTGCACGGGGTGACCGTACGCCCGTGCTGGTGCTGACCGCGCGCAACCGCACCGAGGAGCGCATTGCCGGTCTGGACGCCGGGGCCGACGATTACCTGGGCAAACCCTTTGAGCTGGCCGAGGTGGAGGCCCGCCTGCGCGCGCTGGTGCGGCGCACGCACGGCACAGATGACCACTTTGAGATTGGCGCGCTGGCCCTGGACCGCAAAGCGCGTCGCTTCTCGCTCAACGCAACCGTACTCGACCTGCCTGCGCGTGAGTTTGAAGTGCTGTGGGAGTTGATGACGCCACCAGGCCGGGTCATCAGCAAACAAACCTTGTCCGACAAACTCTCCGACTTTGATGAAGCCTTGGGCGGCAATGCGCTAGAGGCCTTTATCTCGCGCCTGCGCAAAAAACTCGCGGGCAGCGGCGCGTCCATCCGCACCCTGCGCGGCCTGGGTTATGTGCTGGAGCCCGCTACAGGAGATGACCTTGAACCCGGCTCCTGAATCTGCCACCACCGCCTCGGCCTTGTCTGGAGACGCACGCCTGCCCTCGCTGCGTGCGCGGGTGGTGAGCCATGTGCTGCTGCCCTTGGCGCTGACGTGGCTGCTAGGCACGGCGGTCACGGTGGGGGTGGCCTACTATTTTGCGCAAACCGCGTTTGACCGGGCGCTGTTGGACGATGCTTATGCGCTGGCCTCACGGGTCAAGTTGCAAGCCCAAGGCAAGCTACAAGACGGCCCCCCCGTGCTGGTGTTGGCGTTGTCTGACAACGAGATGAGCACGGTGCTGTTTGACCGCAGCGAAGCCATCTTCTTTGCCGTATTGCACCCCGACGGCGCGGTGCTGGCGGGACACCCGGGCCTGCGTGCACCGCAACCGCAGGGCAAGGCGCAAAGTCGTTTTTCAGAGATCAGTTACGAAGGCAAGAACCTGCGCAGTGTGGCAGTGGTGCTGCGCCAGCCCGCGCCGTTTTCGGTGGTGGTGGCGCAGACCCTGGGCAGCCGCAATGACTTGTTGCGCAGTGTCTTGCTGTACTCGGTCGTGCCGCAAGTCTTGCTTTTGCTCTTGCTGGCCGTGTGGCTGCGCCGGGTGATTGGCCATGAGCTGTGGCCCTTGGCACAGTTGCAACAGTCCATCAACCAGCGTGATGCGCTGGACTTGACGCCGGTGTTGGTGTCGGCCAGCTCCAGCGACATGGCGCAGCTAGGCCGTGCCACCAACGCCCTGTTGGCGCGCGTGAACCACAGCATGCAGGCTCAGCGCGAGTTCTCGGGCAATGTGGCGCACGAGCTGCGCACCCCCTTGGCCGGTATCCGCGCGCTGGCCGAGTACGGCTTGGCGCAGACCGCACCTGCCGTGTGGCGCGAGCAACTGCAACGCATCACGGTGAGTGAAGCGCGCGCCAGCCGCTTGGTAGAGCAATTGCTGGCACTGGCACTGAGCGAAGAGGCGCAGGCTGAAGTCCAGACCGACATGGTGGCACTGGACGTGATCGTGCAAGAGACCGTGTTGCGCTACCTTCCACGGGCCGATGCGGCGGGTGTCGATTTAGGTGTGCAGGGCTTGGAACAAACACAAGGGCAAGCACGGGGGCCGGATTTACGCGTGCAAGGCAATGCGGCGCTGATTGAGGGCATCTTGGGCAACTTGATCGACAACGCCTTGCGCTATGGCCAAGCGCCTGAAAGCGGCATCAACACGGTGACCGTGGAGTTGGCCGTCGATGCGGGGTGCGTCACCTTGTCGGTGGTGGACAACGGCCCAGGCCTGACGCCCGAGCAAAGCCTGCACTTGATGCAACGCGGTGTGCGCGGCCAAGCGGCCCAGCAGATCGGTCAAGGTGCGGGCCTGGGACTGGCCATCGTGGCCAAGTTTGCGCAGGTGATGAACGCCCGCTTCACCCTGGGCACTGTGCCCGGCGGGACGGGCTTACGGGCCAGCGTCAGCTTTCAAGCGGCATCTTAGGCAAGCGCTGCCTGCGCTGGACATGGCATGAAGAAACGCGACGTTGCTATCAAACCAATCGAAACAACAAGTCCAGATCAGCAATTTGCACAGATTTAGCAAAGCGGATGCAAAAAATGCACCGTTTTTGAGACTTTTTGCATGAAACACATTGAAACATTAGTTGCACAAATGACTTCTAAGTTACGATACATGGCAATTTGATTAACGCTGCAACCTATAGCAGCGAAACATCTGACAGCACTGCTTGGTGCTGAACGACAAACAGTTTGCCGACCTTGATTCGGCAACACATAACGAAATGGGAGGGTTGTTATGACAAAAATTCACGGCATTTATTTGCTGCTTGCTGCCGCATGTCTACGCTGACACGCTGTCTTGTTCTGTTCGGCCTAGCCTTGTGGCTCACTGCGTGCGCCAGCACAACCAACACGGCGCTACCCCAGAGCATCAAGAGTTATTCGCTGGCAGTCGCAGCGACATTGCACGCAACGAATGAAATGGTTTGGAGGATAGCGACATGAGAAAGCTTCTTATAACTTTAACTACGGTGTTTAACTTTGCCGCCGCTACTGCTCAGACTCAAATAAATGAGCAGCTAAGCATGCAATGTGGGCAGCACAAAATCGTTTTAACTTGCGGCCACAGCGATGAAATTGCGATTCGTCAAAAAAAGAATCCTCGTTTGTGTAACGACAACACGGTGGAGTTCATTTCCAACAATGGCTCATTCAAAAAATTTGGCACATATATCAAAGGCACCTACAAAGACAGCACGCCAGTCAGGCTGTATTGCAGAGCACCCTCATCAGGTAAAAAATTCCATATAGCAATCGTAATGAATAACTCTGCGAATGTTTTAAATGGAGTTATTGTTGGATTTGCAGAAAATGGAATGCAGTTGATTGATGAGCAAGAAAAAGATATAGCTCCTACGGGCTACGCAAGTTTTCTTCCAATGCCAGGTGAGGCTGGATATGCGAATGAGGCATATAAAAAGAGGCCAGCCGCTCGTCTAATCGAAATTAAGGAGATCAAATAATGGCCATCACACCAGTCACTTGGAGCCACTACAACGATCCTAATCGAGACCGTACACCACCCACAACTGATCAAAAAAATGTCATTGTCAACAAACTAATTCAAACTAGTAGCGCTGCGGGTTTGAATACACATGACATCGCTTACGTGTTGGCTTTGGTGGAGTTCGAGTCGGGCTTTAACCCTAATGCAGCCAACCCTACTTCTTCAGCCGTCGGCTTGGGGCAGTTCATTGATTCGACAGGTAGCAAATTCAAGTTGACAGGAAATGATCGCTGGGATGTTGACCTGCAAATTCAAGCCGTCGTTGAGCATTTCATAGAAAATAAAGCCATTGCAGAAAAAAACAACCTAGGCGACGCAGGCATCTATGGTGCCCACCACGACGGTGCAGCAGGTGTGCTGAAGGTCGGGGCACCAGGCTTGGAGCTTGCGCGCACGAAGGTGCTGCCAAAGATCGATGCCTATGAAAAATTGGTGCAAGACAAAATTGAGTCGGGTGAAGTCAACTCGCCTGCTAATTCATCAACTTCTGCTCCCACCACTCCAGGCACTTTTTACCCCGACCCCATGGGCGAAAACTTTCCCGCCGCCATCATGGCCGAAGCGCAAGGGGGTACAAGAAGTGACACCCCCAGTAGCGCTTCATCACCCAACACAAGCAGCTCCATCTACACCCCCAAAGTCACTAAAACCGCCGACGGCGGCACTGAGACCGAATACATCGCAAAAACTGACAGTGCCGACGGCAGCGTCAAACGCGGTGACTTGGTTATCGAAGTCGCCAACAAAGACAAGGTAGTCACACTGCGAAGCGTAG
>CANCDA010000142.1 GCA_947374705.1 Comamonadaceae bacterium
GGCGTCGGCCCGGAGCATGCCTACCTGAAGGACATCGGTCGTGCCGAATACGTGGGCATCACCGACAAAGAGGCATTGGCTGCATTCCACTACCTGTGCCGCACTGAAGGCATCATCCCCGCACTGGAGTCCAGCCACGCCGTGGCCTATGCCATGAAGCTGGCCAAAACCATGCGCCCAGACCAATCCATCCTGGTCAACCTGTCGGGCCGTGGCGACAAAGACATCGGCACGGTGGCCGATCTCAGCGGGGGGGATTTTTTCTGCCGACCCAGCTGCCAGGGTCAGAGTGTCAAAGGTGGCCCCGCCTCTGAAAAAGTTGTCAACGTGTCCAGCTTGGGAATCAAAGCATGAGCCGCATCAACGCTACCTTCGCGGCACTCAAAGCGCAAAATCGCAAAGCCCTGATCCCCTTCGTCACCGCCGGTTTCCCCTACGCTGACATCACGCCCGAGTTGATGCACGGCATGGTGGACGCCGGGGCTGATGTGATTGAACTGGGCGTGCCCTTCTCCGACCCCAGCGCCGACGGCCCCGTGATCCAAAAAGCCGGTGACAAAGCCTTGGCATTCGGCGTGGGCCTGGTGCAGGTGCTGGCCATAGTGCGCGACTTCCGCACCCAGAACAACACCACCCCCGTCGTGCTCATGGGTTACGCCAACCCGATTGAGCGCTACGACCAATTGCACGCCAGCGCCAGCGGCAACAACGCCTTTGCCCGTGATGCCGCCGCCGCCGGTGTCGATGGCGTGCTGGTGGTGGACTACCCGCCCGAAGAATGCGTCGCTTTTGCCGCCGCACTCAAGGCCCAGGGCCTGGACCTGATCTTCCTGCTCGCGCCCACCAGCACGGACGAGCGCATGCAGCAAATCGCCGCACTCGCCAGTGGCTACGTGTACTACGTGTCGCTCAAAGGCGTCACCGGCTCAGGCACCTTGGACACGGCGGCGGTCGAGGCCATGCTGCCGCGCATCCGCCAACATGTACACGTGCCGGTTGGTGTGGGCTTTGGCATTCGCGATGCAGCCACGGCTCAGGCAATTGGACGGGTCGCTGATGCCGTTGTGATTGGCAGCAAAATCATCCAGTTGATTGACGAACAATCTCGTGATCAGGTCGTGCCTGTGGCCGCAGCCTTTTTACGAGACATCCGCGCGGCTTTGGACGCATAATTTCCTTCACCTTCGTTGGAGACTCTCATGTCTTGGCTCGAAAAACTACTCCCCCCCAAAATCCAGCATACCGACCCGGCCGATCGGCGCAGTGTGCCCGAAGGCCTGTGGATCAAATGCCCGAGTTGCGAAACCGTGCTCTACAAGACCGATCTGGAAAAAAACCAGAACGTCTGCACCACCTGTAGTCACCACCACCGCATTGGTGCACGCGAGCGTTTAAACCATTTTCTGGACGGCGAGGGTCGCTTCGAGATCGGTCAAGAGGTGCTGCCCATCGACCCCCTCAAGTTCAAAGACAGCCGCAAATACCCCGAGCGCCTCAAAGAGGTGATGGACACTACCGGCGAGACCGATGCCCTTATCGTGATGGGCGGCGCGGTGCACAGCATCAGCCTCGTGGCGGCCTGCTTTGAGTTCGGCTTCATGGGCGGCAGCATGGGCTCGGTGGTGGGCGAACGTTTTGTACGCGGCGTTGAAGCTGCTATTGAACAAAAAGTGCCCTTCCTCTGCTTCACCGCCACCGGTGGCGCACGCATGCAAGAAGGTCTGCTCTCACTCATGCAAATGGCCAAAACCAATGCAGCGCTGACCCGACTCGCCAAAAAAGGCCTGCCCTACGTCAGCGTACTGACCGACCCCACCATGGGCGGTGTCAGCGCAGGCTTCGCCTTCCTGGGCGATGTGGTGATTGCCGAACCCAAGGCGCTCATCGGTTTTGCTGGGCCACGCGTGATCGAATCCACCGTGCGCGTCACGCTGCCAGAGGGCTTTCAACGCGCCGAATTTTTGCAAACCAAAGGCGCGGTCGATTTCATCTGTGACCGCCGCGAGTTGCGCAAGACGATTGCCAGCACCCTGGCCATGTTGCAACGTCAACCGGCGGATGCGGTCTCCTGAGGCTTTGCGGGACAGTCCGCAGTTACGCGAAGCGAACCAGCCCTGTCCTCAACCCATGAAGACTGTTCTCATCAGCGAGGTCGGCCCGCGCGACGGCTTGCAATCCGTCAAGTCCGTCATGTCCACAGCGGACAAATGCCGCTGGATTGACGCACTGGTAGCCGCTGGCGTGCAAGAGATCGAAGTCGGCTCCTTTGTCCCCGCGCACCTGCTGCCGCAACTGGCTGACACTGCTGCCGTGCTGCGCCATGCACTCACGCACACGGGCGTCACCGTCATGGCGCTTGTGCCCAACCTGCGGGGCGCGCAAGCCGCGCTGGAGGCAGGCGCGCAAAAGCTGACGATCCCCGTCTCCGCCAGCGCCGCGCATTCACTGGCCAATGTGCGCAAGACACGCGAAGCCATGGTCGAGGAAGTGCACGCCATCGCTCGCCTGCGTGACGCGCAGGCCCCCTTTGTCAAGATCGAAGCCGGCATTGCCACCGCCTTTGGCTGCACGATTCAGGGCGAGGTGGCAGAAGACGATGTGATCTGGTTGGCGGGTCAATGCATTGCCGCCGGGGCCGACGAATCCGGCCTGTCCGACACCACCGGCATGGCCAATCCGGCCCAGGTCAGACGCCTGTTCACCCGCCTGCGCGCCGCTATTGGAGCCAAGGCCGGTGCCGCTCACCTGCACAACACCCGCGGCCTAGGCCTGGCCAATTGTCTGGCGGCCTATGACGTGGGCGTGACCACCTTTGACGCCTCGCTCGGCGGCTTGGGCGGCTGCCCCTACGCCCCCGGCGCGTCAGGCAATGTGGTGACGGAAGACCTGGTCTTCATGTTCGAGGCCATGGGCGTCAACACCGGCATCGATCTTGCAAAGCTCATAGCCGCGCGCGCGCCGCTGCAAGCAGGTCTGCCGGGTGAGGTGCTTTACGGCATGACGCCTGAGGCAGGGCTGCCTAAGAACTGGCCCCATTTCGACCCTTCGACGGGCTCAGGACAGGCCAAGCTCAATGCGAACGGCAACTTGGCATGAGCACCAACCCACTGCCCTACACCGGCCTGCGCGTGGTCGAATTCACTCACATGGTGATGGGCCCCACCTGCGGCATGGTGCTGGCCGATCTGGGTGCGGAAGTCATCAAGGTTGAGCCCATCGGCCATGGCCACCAGGGCGATGCCACACGCCAGCTCATTGGCTCGGGCGCGGGATTTTTTCCCCTGTTCAACCGTAACAAAAAAAGCCTAGCGCTGGATTTAAAAACACCCGAAGGTCTGGAGGCCGCGCTGCGCCTGATCGCCACCGCCGACATCGTGAGCGAAAATTTCAAGCCCGGCACCATGCAAAAGCTCGGCCTCGATTACGCCCGCCTCAAAGCCCTCAACCCCCGCCTCATCTACATCAGCCACAAAGGCTTTTTACCCGGCCCTTATGAGCACCGTACCGCACTCGACGAAGTGGTGCAGATGATGGGCGGGCTGGCCTATATGACTGGCCGCCCCGGCGACCCGCTGCGCGCGGGCACCAGCGTCAATGACATCATGGGCGGCATGTTCGGTGCCATTGGCGCCATGGCGGCGCTGGCCCAGCGTGAAAAAACCGGCCTGGGCCAAGAAGTTCAAAGCGCGCTGTTCGAAAACAATGTGTTTTTGGTGGCCCAACACATGATGCAATTTGCCGTCACCGGCCAAGCTGCGGCCCCCATGCCCGCGCGCATCTCGGCCTGGGCGGTGTACGACGTGTTCAAGGTCAAAGACGGCGAGCAGATTTTCTTGGCTGTGGTCAGCGACACCGCTTGGGCTATTTTTTGTGAAGCCTTCGGTTTTGCCGACCTCAAGGCCGATGAACGCCTGCGCAGCAACAACGACCGGGTGCGCGCCCGCGACTGGATGATGCCGCTACTGCGCGAGCGTCTGGCCCCCTTCAGCGCCGCCGAGTTGGCCGCTGTGTTCGAGCGCTACGCCCTGCCCTTTGCCCCCATCACGCAACCCCAAGATTTGCTCGATGACCCGCATCTGCTGGCCACCGGTGGCCTGGCCCCCATCACCCTGCCCGATGGCCGTGAGACGAAAACCGTGCTCATGCCCTTCACGCTGAACGGTGCGCGCCCCGGTGTGCGCCTGAACCCACCCAAGCTGGGTGAACACAATGCCGAATTGCTGGCAGAGATCGGCTATAGCGCTATAGAAATTGAAGCCCTCTACGCCAACGCCATAAAACCTGTAGGCTGAAGAACAGCTACATCAGCGCCGTTGCCTGCAAGTGCCCCAGCACGATGGCGGCCACCTGCAACAGCACCAGCAGCACCAGCGGCGACAAATCCACGCCGCCCAGCAAAGGCACCACGCGCCGCACCGGGCTGAGGATGGGGGCCACCAGCCGCTCGATCACATCGCTCATCACCGAGCGCGTCTGCACCCAAGACAACACGGCGTACACGATGACCAGCCCCGTCAAGCCCGAGATCACCAGCCGCACCAGACCAAAGCCCGCCAAAATGAGCACCGAGGCGTAACTACCCGTCATGCTCATCAGCAACCAAAGCAAAGAGAACTGCGACAACTCCAGCAAAAACGCCGCCACCAGGCTTGACGTATCCCAGCGCCCCATCGCAGGCAGCACCCGGCGCAGCGGCAGCACCAACCAGTCCGTCAAGGCAAAGATAAAACGCCCCAACGGATTGCCCGAACGCGCCGACATCGCAATCGCCTGCTGCTGCATGTACAGCCGCAACAAACACGCACTGGCAACCACACCGACGATGACTTCAAGCAACAGAGAGAGGATTTGGTAGAGCATGGGGTTGAGAAAGGTTGTAAGAAGCAGGGATGGTAGCCCAATGGCGGGGTGGCGATCCGTCAGATTGCGGCCGAAAATCGGTCTTCATCCCGTTCACCTGCCCTTGATCGGCGTGGACGGCAGATAGCTGGAGCGCTGCAGGTAGCGCTCCAACAAAACGCCTCGCACTCGGCGTCAGACTTGTAGCAGATGCAGACTCGGTGAAGCCCTCAAGGCTTGACGAACTTCACCACAAACTCATCTTTGGGCATGGGCGGATTGGGGGTGTTTTTGTCGCGCGGATCGGCTGGGTTGCGCAGGAAGTTGCCTTGCGCCAGGAACTTCATCCCCGAAGCCTCAATTTCCTTGATCAGAAACGCTTCTTCAATGCGGTGCAGCGTGCCTGCCTCCGAGATGCCCGTGCCTGGGCGACCCGAGTGGTCGGCAATGACATAAATGCCGCCGGGTTTCAACGCGGCAAATACAGCCTGGTTCATACGCGCCCGATCCACGCCCATGTGGCCCAAGTCGTGGTAGTTGAACATCAGCGTCACCACATCCAACCCACCAGCCGCCAACTCTGATGGCACAGGGGCTTCAAAAGGCCGCACCACTGCCACGATGTGTGAGACAGCGGGGTTCTTGGCACGTGCTTCCAGTGCCTGGGGTGATGTGGGTCGGGGTGTGGCGGGCGCAGCGGGTGCAGCGCCGCCCTCAGGCGCAACAGGGAGCCGCGCCGGTGCACCGGGCGCTGGCCGTGGCGCACTTTGCCCATAGACCCGCCCGTTGGGCCCCACAGCGCGCGCCAGCAACTCGGTGGTGTAGCCACCGCCCGCGCTCAAGTCCAGCGCCACCATGCCAGGTTTGATGCCGATGAAGGCCAGCATCTGTTCAGGCTTGCGCCGCACATCGTTGGTTTTGTCAGCGGCGGATCGATCCGGGCTGGCGACGATTTGCGTGATTTGGTCTTGACTCAGCGAGGCGCAGCCACCAAGAGCGACGATGGTTGAGAAGATCAAAGCCAAGGGCAATGCCCGGGTGAGTAGTTTCATGCTGATTTTCCTTTTCAAAAAAAATGCCGCTCTGGATTCAAACCAGCGCTGGAATGACGGGAACAACGGGAATGATGGCTTGTTTTGCTTGTCGTGCATAGGGGGAACCTCAACACAACGCAGGCTCAAGCGCATCGCCCTTGAGCATCACGCGGTACAGGTAACGAAACTCTTCGGGGTCATAGTCGGCGTTGGCCTGGTGCATTACGCTGCGGTTGTCCCAGATGACAAAGTCGCCCACACGCCAACGGTGGCGGTACTCGTAGCAGGGCTGGGTGGCGTGGAGGTACAGGGCGTCGATCAATGCAAAGCCTTCTTCATCACCCAAACCCACCACGCCCTCCATGCGTCCGGTGTTGAGGTACAGCGCAGGCAGGCCGCTGACGGGGTGGCGAATCACCAGAGGCTGCGCGGTGCGGGGAATGGCGGCCAT
>CANCDA010000143.1 GCA_947374705.1 Comamonadaceae bacterium
CCCGCAGGGGCTTCGGACATATTGGCGCGCGCCATCGGGCAAAAGCTGTCAGAGGCGCTGGGTCAGCCGGTGGTTGTCGAAAACCGGCCTGGCGCGTTTGGCAATATTGGCCTGAGCTTGGCGGCCAAGGCTGCGCCGGATGGCTACACCCTTTATATGGCCGCGGTCACCAATGCCGCCATTGCAGCGGCCGCCTACTCAAAACAGACATCGCATTTGCTGCGAGACTTTGTGCCGGTGGCTGGTATCGCCAGCGTGCCGCACATGTTGGTGGTGCCCACCGCGCTGCCGGTGCAAAACGTGAGTCAATTGATCAGCTATTTCAAAGCCGCTCCCGGCAAGTACAACTATGCGTCGCAGGGGCTGGGTACGCTGTCACATCTGGAGGCCGAGTTGTTCAAGTCGGCGGCGGGGCTGGACATTGTTCATGTGCCCTACAAGGGCAGTTCGCAAGCGATCCCCGACGTGATCGCGGGCACGGCCAGCCTGATGTTTGACAGCATTCCGGCCTCCATGCCGCAGGTTAAAGCCGGTCGGATGCGGGTGCTGGCAGTGGCCTCCAGCAAGCGCATCGGGCTGCTGCCTGACGTGCCCACGGTGGAGGAAAGCGGTGTCAAAGGCTTCAGGGCAGACAACGTGTTTGGTTTTTCTGCGCCCAAAGGCACACCGCCAACGGTGATCGCCGCGCTGGCCAAAGCTATACAGAGCGTGCTGGGCGCGCCGGAGTTAACGCAACGCATGCAGGAGCAAGGGGTCGAGCTGAAGTTTGTGCCGACCGAAGAGTTTGGCCGACAAGTCGAGCTGGAATTTCGCACTTGGGCCAAGGCGGTGGAGTTGGCCAAGGTCAAGCTGGATTGAGCGCGCTTTGTGTGCGCCCCAAGTAAACTCGAACATTGACACCCTCACCTCAACCGAAAGCACTTCTCTATGACCGACTGGACTGCTGGCTACGTGGCCGACATTGGCTACACCTTTGGTTATTACCTGGAACTCAACCCTCAGCGCGTCAAGCTCGCCTTTTTGAATGCAGGCTTGGTGGCTCCTGAATTTGGTATCGCTTGTGAGCTGGGCTTTGGTCAGGGCCTGAGCACCAATGTGCACGCCGCAGCCAGCATCACCCAATGGAGCGGCACTGACTTCAACCCGGCCCAAGCGGGGTTTGCGCAGGCGTTGGCGGCGGTTTCGGGCAATGAAGCCAAGCTCTACGACCAGGCTTTTGACGAGTTTGCGGCCCGCTCGGATCTGCCCGAGTTTGACTACATTGGCCTGCACGGTATCTGGAGTTGGGTGTCTGATGCCAACCGTGCCGTCATCGTGGACTTTATCCGGCGCAAGCTCAAGGTGGGCGGTGTGCTCTACATCAGCTACAACACTCAGCCGGGTTGGGCTGCCATGGTGCCCATGCGTGATTTGCTGACCGAGCACAGTGAGGTTATGGGCGCGGCGGGCCAAGGCCTTGTGCCGCGCATTGACGCAGCGCTGAATTTTGCAGAAAAGCTGCTGGCAACCCACCCCAACTATGCCAAGGCCAACCCGCAGGTGGCAGACAGGGTCAAGCAGATCAAAGGGCAAAACCGAAACTACGCGGCGCACGAATACTTCAACCGCGACTGGATGCCCATGTCGTTTGCCAGCATGGCCAACTGGTTGGCCCCGGCCAAGCTGGAGTTTGCTTGCAGCGCCAACTACCTGGACTTTGTAGAAGCGGTCAATCTCACACAAGAACAGCAAACCCTGCTGGCCGAGATTCCCGATGCCATGTTCCGCCAGACTGTGCGGGACTTTATGGTGAACCAGCAGTTCCGCAAAGACTACTGGGTCAAAGGGGCACGCAAACTCAGCCCGCTGGAGCAAGTCGAAGCCCTGCGCGTGCAAAGGGTGATGTTGACCAGCCCCCGGGCTGATGTGTCATTGAAGGTCAACGGTGCCGTTGGTGAAGCCAGCATGCAAGAAACAATTTACAACCCTGTTCTAGACGCTTTGGCTGACCATAAGCCCAAGAGTCTGGGTCAGTTGGAGCAAGCCCTCAAAGGCCAAGGCATTGGCATGTCGCAGCTGGTCCAGGTGATTTTGATTTTGACAGGAACGGGCGCCTTGACCGCCGTGCAAGATGAGCCGCACGTGAGCAAGTCCAAGAAGCGCACCGACAAACTCAATGCCCACTTGATCAACAAGTCACGCGGCAGTGTGGACATCAGTTATTTGGCCAGCCCGGTGACCGGTGGGGGTGTGAATGTGAACCGGTTTCAGCAGTTATTTTTGCTGGCCATCGAGCATGGCAAGAAACAACCCGCAGAGTGGGCGTCGGTCGTTTGGGAGGTGTTGACCGCACAGGGTCAAAAGCTGGTGAAAGACGGTAAGACGCTAGAAACGGCGGAAGACAATTTGGCTGAACTGCATCTGCAAGCCCAGGCGTTCGCCGCCAAGCAGCTGCCTATTCTCAAAGCATTGCAAATTGCCTAAGCAACCCGTATAAAAATTACTGGCTCAAGGTCAACAACGTTTATGTATTCAAGAATTTTGATCAGCGTCAGTGCGACGCTGTTAAGCGCCTGCGGAGGCGGTGGCAGCGGTACTGACGCGAGCCCGTCCGTCTCTCAAATTCAGGCGCAAAACCTGCGGTACGGGCAGACCACCACCATCACCGTGGCCGGCAAGTACATGCGCAGTGACATGACGGCCAGCACAGGCACCTGCACTAACCCCAGCTTCAGCACCACCAGCACACCTGATGTGGCCGTGCTGACCTGCAAAGTCACCGCCTCAGGGTTGCTACCCATCAGCATCAATACGGCCAATGGTGCGGTGCTGTACAGCACCACCCTTACCGTCTTGCCGCCCCAGGTGACGGTGGTGACGTCCAAGGGCAACATCGTGGTGGAACTCAACCCCACGGCGGCCAGCAACACCGTCAACAACTTCATGAGCTATGTGAGCAGCGGCTTTTACCGAAACACGCTGTTTCACCGTGTGATCCCCGGCTTCGTCATCCAGGCGGGTGGCTACACCACGGGCTTGGTGAGCAAACCCGGCAAGTTGGCCCCGATCGCCTTGGAGTCGAACAATGGTTTATCTAACGTGCGCGGCGCTTTGGCCATGGCCAGAACCGATGCCTTCAACTCAGCCACATCCGAATTCTTTGTGAACTTGGTGAACAACACCGCCTTGGACTACAAAAGTGCCGCAGCTCCCGGCTATGCCGTCTTTGGCAAGGTTGTCAGCGGTCTGGATGTGGTGGATGCCATAGCGGCAGTGGCCACCGGGGACTTTGAAGGCGTGCCGGATGTGCCCACCACCGACATCACCATCACCTTGGCGATACAGACTCAATGATTGGGCTCCCCCAATTAACCCCAGCCTGAAAGGCTAAGCCGGATAGATCGCCCCCAGTACACGCGAACCGTGCGCCCCTGTGACGCTACTTAAACTGGCCGTTTGGCGCAGCACGGTCTTGCGGGCCAGCCAGGCGAAGGCGGCGGCCTCGACCTGTTGGGGAGGCAGCCCATGGGCTTGCGAGCCGAGGACTTCTTGCGCAGGCAAATGGGCTTGCAAACGCGTCATCAAATGGGTGTTGAGCGCACCACCACCACACACCATCAAACACTCACTCTGCGGGCCGTAACGCAGCACATCGTTCGCGCAGACCTGCGCAGTGAGTTCAGTCAAGGTGGCTTGCACATCTATCGGCGTCACTGACGAGAAGCCACTGAGTTGCTGATGCAGCCACGGCACGTTGAACAAGTCCCGCCCCGTGCTCTTGGGTGGTGGCTTGGCAAAGTAGGGTTCACGCAGCAGCGTGGCCAGCAGCGCCCCGTTGACTTGTCCGCAGGCTGCCCATGCGCCATCGCGATCAAAAACCTGACCCGTGTGCTGTTGGCACCAAGCGTCCATCAAGGCGTTGCCCGGGCCGCAGTCCAAGCCCAGTACGGCATCGTCATTCAATACCGACAGGTTAGAGATGCCGCCGATGTTGAGCACGCACACCGTGCGCCCAAGGCGCGCGAACATGGCTTGGTGAAAGGTGGGCACGAGCGGCGCGCCTTGGCCACCGGCGGCCACATCGCGGCTACGGAAGTCAGCCACCACTTCTATGCCCGTCAGCTCGGCCAGCAGGGCAGGGTTGTTGAGTTGCAGGGTGTAGCCCGTGCCGTCGAACGCTTGCGGGCGATGGCGAACCGTTTGGCCGTGCGCGCCGATGGCGGTGATGGCCGTAGCGGGCAGGCCTGCTTGATTGAGCAAAGTTGAGACCACTTGGGTGTAAGCACGCACTAGCGCATTGGCGCCCAGAGCGGCGCGGTGCAGTTCATCCGGGCCAGAGCTGTTGAGGCTGAGCAGCTCAGCGCTCAGGGCGGATGTGAAGGGCTGGTGCACATGGTGGATGACGCGGGTGTGTTCATCCGTGCATTCGGCAATCACGCCGTCCACCCCATCCAGCGAGGTGCCGGACATCAGACCAATGAAGAGTTCCGCCACGCGGTGTGACCCCAAGCGCCTGAGGTGCTTACTGGGCGCTGCCGGGCAGCATGGTGGCCGCTACAGCGAGTTGCTGACGTGCAGCCTGCGCGCTGCGCATGAAAAGCGGCTTGGCTTGCGGTGAGACTGGGGTGGTTTCGCTCTGGCGGGCCAGGGTGAGCGGGTCTTTGTGCATGCCGTTGACGCGGAACTCAAAGTGCAAATGCGGGCCCGTGGCCCAGCCGGTGGCCCCCACCGCACCAATGTTCTGGCCCTGGCCGACGGATTGACCGCGCTTGACGCCGATGCGGCTCAAGTGGGCATAAACCGTGGTGTTGTTATTGCGGTGTTTGACGATGACCACATTGCCAAAACCGTTTTGCACACCCGCAAAGTCAACCACACCGTCACCCACGCTGCGCACGGCCGTGCCTTTAGGGGCGGCGTAGTCCACACCAAGGTGGGCGCGCCAGGTTTGCAAAATCGGGTGAAAGCGCATTTTGAAGCCACTGGAGACACGGGAGAATTCCATGGGCGAGGCGAGGTAGGCGCGGCGCAGGCTTTGGCCGTCCAGCGTGTAGTAGCCCCCCCGACTCTGAGACTGGGGCTGGGCTTGGGTGGCCATAGCGGGCTCTTGGAACCAAGTGGCTTGCAGGGTCTTGCCCGCGTTGACGAACTCAGCGCTCAGCACGCGCCCGGCGCGCAGGGGTTCGCCGTCGCCTTCCAGCGTTTCATAGACCACCGAGAAGCGGTCGCCCTTGCGCAAGGAGCGATGAAAGTCGATGTCGCCCGAGAAAATTTCAGCGATTTGCGTGGCCACTGCATCGGGCACACGTGCTTCATCGGTGGCGGCAAACAAAGAGGTGCTGATGACGCCGCTGGCCAGACGCGTGTTGGTGGTCAGTGGGGCGGTTTCGAGCCGGGACGTGAAGGTCGTGCCCGCTTTCTCAATCACCAAGCGCTTGAAGTTGCCGTCGGCGTCGGGGCTCCAGCGGGCGCTGAGTTTGATCAGCGTGTTGGCCTCGGTGGCTTCAACGGTCAGGCTACGTCCGGCGCGGCCCATCAAATTTTGCTGACTGATTGTGTCGGCGCGCAGAAAAGCGGCGGCGGCCGGGTCGTCTAGGCCCAAACGTTTGAGCAGGGTGTCTGCGGTGTCGCTAGCGCGGGTGATGTCTGAGCGAAACAGCGTTTGTCGATGGGTTTCAAGCACCTCCGACTGAGCCGTGAGCGGCAAAGGCTGCACCGACTCGCTAAGCTCGCGCACGGGCAGTTGGGAAGCATCAGGCACCAGAGACACCACCGCAGTGGCCACGGCATAAGCACCGCCGCCGCCCAGCAGCAAAAGCGCGCCGACCACGGCCATGAGTTTGCGCAAAGGCAAACGTGCACTTGAATTTTTAAAACTCAAAATTGCATTCAACGCGGAGGCGAACGTATTTTTCAAACGGGATACCCAAGTGAGAGGGAACAGCAGTTCCCAAAGGCGAGGGGTCTACTGAGGTCAGCGTGCGACTTAAAATCCAGCACGAAGAAGAACCGCAAGTATAGCCGCCGCACCCCCAGAAGCACCCGGAAAAACCCTTATGAATCAACGTCTATTAACCCCTTTTCCTGTAACCGACCGTGTCCGCGAGGCGCTGGCCGTGAGCTTGCGGGGTTGCGAAGAATTGATCCCCGAGGACGATTGGGTCAAGAAACTGGCGCGCTCTGAGGCGACGGGCACGCCGCTGCGTATCAAGCTGGGCCTGGATCCCACCGCCCCCGACATCCACATTGGCCACACCGTGGTGCTGAACAAAATGCGCCAGTTGCAGGACTTGGGGCATCAGGTGATCTTTTTGATTGGTGACTTCACCAGCCTGATTGG
>CANCDA010000144.1 GCA_947374705.1 Comamonadaceae bacterium
GCGATCTCGGACGCGCTGCGCTTGGGCTCGTGCTTGTCGTCCATCTTCACGCCGGTGGGAATGCCACGGCCGTTGTCGGTGACGCTGATGGAGTTGTCGGAGTGGATGGTGACCACGATGTCGTCACAGTGGCCGGCCAATGACTCGTCAATCGAGTTGTCCACCACCTCAAAGACGAGGTGGTGCAGGCCGGTGCCGTCGGACGTGTCGCCGATGTACATGCCGGGGCGTTTGCGCACGGCCTCCAGACCTTCCAGGATTTGGATGGAGCCTTCGCCATAGCCCTCAGACGCACCGGCCTGATTGGCGTCAATCGTGGGTTGAACCGTGCTGAACTCTTCGCTGGTGGGCTTGTTTTCTTCGCTAGCGGGCTTGTTTTCTTCGGTCATGGCAAATTTTCTCTAACAATGATTCAAACGCTTGAATGACCAAACCCGCAATGAAACCATCTTCATCGCGGGTTTGGTCGGGGCGACTACCTGCGTCGTCTTAAATTCGCATGGGCATCACAACGTACTTGAAGGTGGCGTTGTCGGGGATGGTGAACAGGGCCGAGCTGTTGGAGTCCGACAGTTCCAGCCGCACCATGTCTTGGCTCATATTGGTCAAGGCGTCGATCAGGTAGGTGACGTTGAAACCAATCTCAATGCTGTCGCCGTTGTAGTCAATGTCCAATTCGTCCACGGCCTCTTCTTGCTCGGCGTTGTTGGACGCCACACGCAGCGTGCCAGGGTCAATGTTCAGGCGAACGCCTTTGAACTTGTCGCTCGTCAAAATGGCCGTGCGCTGCAGGCTGGACAGCAGCGCTTGGCGGCCCAGCGTGATGCTGTTGTGGTGATTTTTGGGGATGACGCGGTTGTAGTCAGGGAACTTGCCCTCGACCAACTTGGTGACGAACTCCATGCCGTCAAAGCTGAACTTAGCCTGGTTGTTGGCGAACTGCATTTCAATCGCACCTTCGGCATCGCTCAAAAGGCGCTGCAATTCAATCACCGTTTTGCGCGGCAAGATGACCTCTTGCTTGGGCACTTCCACATCCAACAGGGCCGAGACAAAAGCCAAGCGGTGGCCATCGGTGGCGACCAGGCTCAACTGCTTGCCTTCGGCCACAAACAAAATGCCGTTGAGGTAGTAGCGAATGTCATGAACCGCCATGGCAAAGGACACTTGCTCCAGCAGGTTCTTCAAGGTTTTTTGCGGCACGCTAAAGGCCGGCCCAAAACTGGCCGACTCTTGCACCAGGGGGAAATCCTCTGCGGGCAAAGACTGCAAGGTGAACTTGCTCTTGCCGCCTTTGAGGATGAGCTTGCTCTGGCTGGATTCGAGCGAAACCGTTTGGTCGGCAGGCATGGTGCGCAAAATGTCGATGAGTTTGCGCGCGCCCACTGTGGTGGTGAAGTTGCCTTCATCCCCACCCAAGTCCGCCGTGGTGCGGATCTGGATTTCCAGGTCGCTGGTGGTGATCTGCAATGAGCCCGCCGTTTTACGGATCAGCACATTGGCCAGGATGGGCAAGGTGTGCCGACGCTCAACGATGCCAGCCACCGATTGCAAAACGGATAAAAATTTGCCTTGCGTTGCCTTCAAAACAATCATGTCAGCCTCTACTTTGTTTTCTTGATTTAAAACGGGTCGTCTTCAATGGGGGTGGTTGCGTCAATAACGCCATTTTCGCCTGTTTTTGCCTAGCCCTTGAGTGTCTGCTCAAGCACATGCAATTGCTGGTTAAGTTCGGTCATTTGCTGGCGCTCACCCGAAATTTTGCGCACCGCATGCAAGACCGTGGTGTGGTCACGCCCGCCAAACAGCTCGCCAATCTCGGGCAGGCTTTTCTGGGTCAGCTCCTTGGCCAGGTACATGGCAATCTGGCGCGGGCGCGCAATACTGGCCGGGCGCTTTTTGGAGTACATGTCGGCAATTTTGATTTTGTAATAGTCCGCCACCGTTTTCTGGATGTTTTCCACCGAGATTTGCCGGTTTTGGATCGACAACAAATCACGCAACGCGTCCCGAGCCAACTGAATGGAAATTTCTTTCAAATTGAAGCGCGAATACGCCATCACTTTGCGCAAAGCGCCTTCAAGCTCGCGCACGTTGGAGCGTACATTTTTAGCCACAAAGAAGGCCACCTCTTCAGGCATTTCGGTGCCCTCGGCCAATGCCTTATTGATGAGAATGGCGACGCGCATTTCAAGCTCAGGCGGCTCAATGGCCACCGTCAAGCCCGAGTCAAAGCGGGACACCAAGCGCTCATGGATGTCGGTCAAGCCTTTGGGGTAGGTGTCGCTGGTCATGACCAGGTGCGACTTTTTGGCCAGCAGCGCCTCAAAGGCGTTGAAGAACTCCTCTTGAGTCCGCTCTTTATTGGCAAAAAACTGAACATCATCGATCAATAACAAATCCAGCGAGTGGTACTTGTCCTTGAATTCGTCAAAAGTTTTGCGCTGGTAAGCCCGCACCACGTCCGACACAAATTGCTCCGCATGGATGTAGAGCACCTTGGCGTTGGGTTGCTCGCCCAGCAATTGGTTGCCAATGGCGTGCATGAGATGGGTCTTGCCCAGGCCCACGCCGCCGTAAATGAAGAGCGGGTTGTACAACTGGCCGGGTGCGTTGGCAATGTGCATGGCGGCTGCACGCGCCATGCGGTTGGCGGAGCCTTCGACCAAAGTGTCAAACGTCAGCGCCGTGTTGAGCCGGGTTTTGGATCCGCCCACAACCTTTTCCACACCCGTATCTAGCGCCTCCTCTGTGGGCGGGAATTCAGGCGCAGAAGGGCTGGCAAATGGCCTGCTAACCACCTCTCTGGGCTGGATGGCCAACTCAACAGAGATCGGTTGACCGTAAATTTTCTCAAGCAAAAGCGCAATTCGGGCGCTGTATTGAACGCGAATCCAATCCAGCTTGAAGCGGTTCACAACGAATAGCGTGACCTTGGAGAGGTCGCCTGCCACCTGAGCGTTGATGGGCTTGATCCAAGTGTTGAACTGCTGCTCGGGCAACTCTTGCGCCAGTTGGTCAACGCAGGTCTGCCACAGGCTCTGGCCTTCTTCGTTGCCCGACATTTCGCTCGGTGTTTGGAGGTGTCCCGCTGTCATTGTGTTTTTTATTCTGTGGATATTTGTCAAATCTAATGCGAGGAATTGTAGTTTATGCAGACCTTATCCACAGCCGGATTTACCCTCATCACCCATAATTCATCCTATCGAGCCACCGCCTCGGCGCGATACACTGCCCACCTGTCTTGACCACACACTCACCCCATGCCCTCTAAAGCCCTGCGCTACGTCGCCCTTACCCTGCTCGCTCTGCTACTACTCGCCGGGGCTTGGCTGTGGCTCACGCTGCACTGGAATTACTCTGAAGGCGAGCGCGCGGGCTATGTGCAAAAGCTCTCCAAAAAAGGCTGGGTCTGCAAGTCATGGGAGGGCGAGATCGCCATGGTCTCCATGCCCGGCGCCATACCCGAGAAATTTGACTTCAGCGTGCGTGACGAAGCCGTAGCGCAAAAAATCAACCTGCTGGCCGGCAAACGCGTGGTGCTGATGTACCGCCAGCACAAATTCATCCCCTCTACCTGCTTTGGTGAGACGGAATACTTTGTGACGGATGTCAGAGAGGTGATGGATGGGTCGGCCCTTGCGCCTGCTTTGCCCGCTGCGGCAGCGGTTGTTGCACCCGCCGCCCTTGCACCAGCTTCAACACCTTTGTCGCGCTGAGCGAAGCGGTGAACTCGTTGAGGGTGACTTACGCTTTGCGCGGTGCCTTGATGACCTTCTTTGCCGTCGGCGGCAGGTAATTGCTCCCCGACACCACCGACTTGCCCGTCTGGCTCTCCAGCTGATGACGGGCCTGCCGGGCAATGCGGCCACCCGCCTGGGCCGCTGCTTTGTTTTCTGGCAAGCCAGTCGCATCCACGTTTTCTGCGATCTGCCGGGTGGAGAGCTCGGCCAGCGCCGTAAAAATTAACTCGGCTTCGCTCATGTGGTCACGCAGGTTGTGACTCTCCAGGCCCTTCATTTCCTCGTGTTCTTTGACACTTACCCCCGTCCATTCCTGGTGGATGATGTTGGTGAGGATGGCAAACTCGCTGCCCTCCTTGATGTCGTGCTCGCGCCAGTAGTCTGTCAACTTGTTGCGCGTCTCCTGCCCCGTCATACGCTGCTGAATCCACTTGTCGCTGCGCCCGTGTTGCTGCCAAGTTTGACGTGCCCGATCCAGCGATAAGGCCGGCTCAGCCAGCTCTTGCATGCGCTCGTAGCCCACCTTGGCGAGCCAGAGCTTGATGGGTTCGGCTTTGGGACTGGGGATGGATTGGACTAGGCGCAGCAGGGTTTCTGCGGTAGCAACGTCAGTAAGTCGCTGCTTTCCGTCCGTGGCGGTCATTTTCAACTGGTGACAGTTTGTCACCAGTTGACTGCCCTCTGCGCTGAGCCGTCGCTTGAGTTGGTTCCAGTATTTCCGGGCAGTCAAATCATCGGACTGCTGCGTCAGCACCTGCACCACATTAATCACCGAAAACCACCAGGTTTCAGTGTCTTCGTCGTAGATGCGGCGGATAGATTGAGCGTCAAATTGAGTGGGCAGAATTTTCATGATCGATGCAATTTATAAGGGCTGATTTGAGCCTCATTGTGAATCACCCCAAGCCCGCTCAGCCCACCCAGACTTGGCTTTCATTTCTGAGGGAAAATCAGTGTTTTATCCCCGCTGACCTCGATTGAAATCAAAGGCTTCTACATGTTCCCAAAAAATACCTGGTACGTCGCCTGCACCCCTGACGAAATTGACGAAAAACCTTTGGGCCGCAAGATTTGTGGCGAGAGCATCGTGTTTTATCGTGGGGCGCAGGGTCAAGTTGCCGCGCTGGACGATTTTTGCCCCCACCGGGGGGCGCCGCTCTCACTGGGCACAGTGCTAGAGGGCAAACTGGTCTGCGGCTACCACGGGCTGGAGATGGGTTGCGATGGCAAGACCATTGCCATGCCGGGCCAGCGTGTGCGCGGCTTCCCCGCCATCCGCAGCTACCCGGTGGTGGAGCGCCACGGTTTTATTTGGGTGTGGACGGGTGATGCCGCGCTGGCCGACGATTCAAAAATCAAACACCTGGAGTGGCATGAGAACCCCGAGTGGGCCTACGGCGGCGGGCTGTTTCACATCGCCTGCGACTACCGCCTGATGATCGACAACCTGATGGACCTGACGCACGAGACCTATGTGCATTCGACCAGCATCGGACAAAAAGAAATTGACGAAGCGCCGTGTAAAACCACGGTCGAGGGCGAGCAGGTCATCACCAGCCGCTTCATGGAGAACATCACGCCGCCGCCGTTTTGGAAAATGGCGCTGCGCGGCAACAACCTGGCCGACGATGTGCCGGTGGATCGTTGGCAAATCTGCCGCTTCACCCCGCCCAGCAACGTGATGATCGAGGTGGGTGTGGCGCACGCGGGCAAGGGTGGCTATGACGCCGACCCCGCGCACAAGGCCTATAGCGTGGTGGTGGACTTCATCACGCCGGAGACCGAGACCTCTATCCACTATTTCTGGGGCATGGCACGCAAGTTCAACCCCAAAGACAAGGCGCTCACCGCCAGCATCCGCGAAGGCCAGGGCAAGATTTTCAGTGAGGATTTAGCGATGCTGGAGTTGCAGCAACGCAATCTGCTGGCCCACCCCGAGCGCAGTTTGTTGATGCTCAACATCGACGCGGGCGGCGTGCAGTCGCGCAAAATACTAGACCGGCTGATCGCCGCAGAAACACCGAGAGAATCACCCGCCCCATGAGCAACGCATCTACTTTATCTGTGCGGGTTGCCCGCAAAACCGCCGAAACGGCTGACATCTGCACCTTTGAATTGGTGGCCGAGGCTGGCGGGCCGCTGCCCGCTTTTTCAGCCGGTTCACACATCGACGTGCACGTACCGGGCATCGCGGGTGAGGTCGGCTTAACGCGCCAGTACTCGTTGTGCAATGAGCCAACGGAGAGCCACCGCTACCTGATCGGCGTGCTGCGCGACCCGGCCTCACGCGGCGGCTCGGTCGCCATGCACGACGCGATTCAAGAAGGCCAGCTGCTGCACATCAGCGCGCCCAAAAATCACTTTGCACTCGCCCACGAGGCGCAGCGCAGCCTGCTTCTGGCCGGTGGCATTGGGGTGACGCCCATCCTGTGCATGGCCGAGCGTTTGGCCCTGAGCGGCGCGGCGTTTGAGATGCACTACTGCACGCGCTCGCGCGAGCGCACGGCGTTTTACGAGCGCATTGCCCACGCCGGTTTTGCCAAGCAGGTGCAGTTCCATTTTGACGATGGCGA
>CANCDA010000145.1 GCA_947374705.1 Comamonadaceae bacterium
ACTTCACTGCCGATGTCGGCATCAACCACGGGGCTCAAGTCCACCGTCATCAAGTCCATGCTGATACGGCCGACCGTTCGCGTGCGTACACCATTGACCAGCACGGGCGTGCCTTGTGGCGTAGTGCTGCGCATGTAGCCGTCGGCATAGCCGCAGGCCACCACGCCGATGCGCATGGGCGCGGGGGCTTGGTAGGCGGAGCCGTAGCCCACCGTGTCGCCCAAGGCCAGGGTTTGTGACGCCACGATGCGTGAACGCAGGCTCATGGCGGGTTGCAAGCCCCAGTCGGCGGCGCTGTGTTCGGGGTGGTCGGGCGAGGCACCGTAGAGCACGACGCCGGGACGGATCCAGTCGGAACTCAGACCCGCTTCGCCACGGCCCATGTGGCGCAGGATGGCCGCGCTGTTGCTCAAGCAGCGTTCACCCGGCAGGTCTTGCGTGATGCGCTCAAAAACCGCGAGTTGCTGCGCGATGCCCGACGCACCGTTGACATCCCCATCCGCATCACTGAAGTGCGTGAGCAGCGAGATTTCTTCCACCTGCGGCAACACGTTGAGCCGCGCCCAGGCGGCGCGGAATTGCGCGGGGGCAAAGCCCAGGCGGTTCATACCGCTGTTGAGTTTGAGAAAGATACGGTGCGGCACATGGGTTTTGTGCGTGGCCAGCATGTCGATTTGCGCGCTGCAGTGCACGGTGTGCCACAGGTCCAGGCGCGAGCACAGCTCCAAGTCGCGTTGCTCGAAGACGCCTTCCAACAAAAGGATGGGGCCGCGCCAGCCCAGGCCACGCAGCGTGGCGGCCTCGTCCAAGTCCAACAGGGCAAAACCGTCGGCCCCGCGCAGGCCCTCGAACACCCGCGCCAGACCATGGCCATAGGCATTGGCTTTGACGATGGCCCAGACGCGGGCGTCTGGCGCGCTTTGGCGCACGCGGGTCAGGTTGTGGCGAAGCGCCTCGGTATGAATGGTGGCCTGGATGGGACGGGGCATCGTGAGTGAAATGAGCAGGGTATGCCCTTGATTTTGACAGGGACGGGCATGCTATAAACCCTTGTCGTTAGGATTCTCAAAACAAATACCCTGCCCTCAGTCGCGCTGTAGGCCATTGACCAACAATGAAACGTGGTTTTTTCACCATCATGTCAGCGCAGTTTTTCAGCTCGCTGGCCGACAACGCTTTGTTCGTTGGCGCTGTGCAATTGCTGCGCAGCAGTGGCGCTGCCGAGTGGCAACAGGCAGCCTTGGTGCCCATGTTTGCACTGTTCTATGTGATCCTCGCGCCCTTCGTTGGGGCCTATGCCGACTCGCAGCCCAAGGGCAAGGTCATGCTGATCAGCAACAGCATCAAGATCGTGGGTTGTTTGATGATGTTGTTTGGCTCGCACCCGCTCATGTCTTACGCCATTGTGGGCCTGGGCGCAGCGGCTTACTCCCCCGCCAAGTACGGCATCCTGACCGAGCTGCTGCCCGCCTCGCAACTGGTGCGTGCCAATGGCTGGATCGAAGGACTCACCATCACCTCCATCATTTTGGGCGTGCTGCTCGGCGGGCAACTGGTGGGGATTCACGTCTCCAGCATGCTGTTGTCGATTGACTTGCCCTTGATCACGACCAGTGTTGACACCGCGCCCGAGGCCGCCATCAGCGTGCTGATCTTCATCTATATTCTGGCCGCCTGGTTCAACACCCGCATCCCGCACACCGGAGTCGAAATGCGCCCCATGCCCAAGCGTCTGCTGGAGCTGTTGCCCGATTTCTGGACTTGCAATTCCCGCCTCTGGCGTGACAAGCTGGGCCAGATTTCTCTGGCCACCACCACGCTGTTTTGGGGCGTGAGCGGCAACCTGCGCTACATCGTGCTGGCCTGGGCTTCTGTGGCGCTGGGCTATAGCGTGACGCAGGCCTCGTCGCTGGTGGGGGTGGTGGCCATTGGCACAGCGGTCGGTGCGGTGGTGGCGTCCATGCGCATGAAGCTGGAGCACGCCACACTGGTCATGCCCTTGGGCATTGCCATGGGGGTGCTGGTGATTTTGCTCAACTTCATCACCAACGTTTGGGTGGCAGCACCGTTTCTGGTGCTGCTGGGTGGCTTGGGCGGTTTTTTGGTCGTGCCCATGAACGCACTGCTGCAACACCGGGGCCACAACCTGATGGGCGCAGGCCGCTCTATCGCCGTGCAAAACTTCAACGAGCAGGCTTGCATCCTCGGTCTGGGCGCGTTCTACAGCCTGTCCACCGGCATGGGCCTGTCGGCCTTTGGGGCCATCACGGCTTTTGGGGTGGTGGTGGCCGGGTTCATGTGGGTCATCCAACGCTGGCATGCCCGCAACTGCATCAACGACGCCGAAGAAGTCGAACACCTGCTCAACATTGCCCGCAACGACAACCTGCACGGTTAAGCCTTGGCGCTGATCGCACTTGGCATGTCTGTTGCACCCGCTCTCGCCCTGGTCTTCAACGCCTTCGTCTGGGGCGTGTCTTGGTGGCCCCTGCGTGCGCTGGCGCAGCACGGTCTGCACCCCTTGTGGGCCACGGCCATCATCTTTGTTCTTTCTCTGCTGGGCTTGCTGTGCGTTCGCCCCCAGGCTTGGCGTGGCCTGACCCAATCACCCTGGTTGTGGCTGCTGGCACTCGCATCAGGCCTGACCAATGTGGGCTTTAACTGGGCGGTGACTCAGGGCGATGTGGTGCGTGCCGTGCTCTTGTTTTACCTGATGCCGCTGTGGGTGGTGCTGCTGGCTTGGCCCTTGCTGGGTGAGCGACCCAGCCGAATTTCTATGCTGAGACTGGCCTTGGCGCTGATGGGTTTGGTGCTGGTACTTAAAACGCCTGACTCGCCCTGGCCCGTGCCCGAGGGCCTGACGGACTGGCTGGCCATCATGGGCGGCTTTTGTTTTGCCTTGACCAATATTTTGCTGCGCAAACTCCACCACACGCCCGAGCCCACGCGTATCCTGGCCATGTTTGCCGGGGGCGTGATCGCAGCGACTCTCGCCGCCTTGGGGGGCATGGGCATGGGCGTGTTGAGCGCGCCGCCTGCACCCCACACAGCTTGGGTGTTCATGGCCGCGCTGCTCAGTCTGGCGTTTTTGGCGGGCAACCTGGCCCTGCAATACGGCGCAGCGCGTTTGAGTGCCAGTACCACCTCGCTCATCATGCTGACCGAAGTGTTGTTTGCCAGTGCCTCGGCCGTGCTGCTGGGGGCGGGTGAGTTAACGGCGCAAACCCTGGGTGGCGGGGCGCTGATATTGCTGGCGGCGCTGTGGGCAAGTTTTGATTTTTCCAAACCACCGCAAAGTCCAAGCTGATCCCCGTCAAAATCCACCCTCCAGTTAACTCACCCCAACCCATCTGATTGCCATGTCCTCACTCACCCACTTCGACGCCCAAGGCCAGGCCCACATGGTGGACGTGGCCGCCAAGGCCAGCACCCACCGCATTGGCATTGCCACCGGTCGCATTGAAATGCTGCCCGCCACGCTGGCGCTGATCGAGTCCGGCACCGCCAAGAAAGGCGATGTCATCGGCATTGCCCGCATTGCGGGTATTCAAGCGGCCAAGAAGACCAGCGACTTGATTCCTCTGTGTCATCCCTTGGCGCTGACCCGCGTGGCGTTGGCGTTTGCAACCCACCCCGCGACGGCCAGCCTACCCCCTCACGTGAGCTGCATCGCCACCGTTGAAACCGTTGGCCCCACCGGCGTAGAAATGGAAGCCCTGACCGCCGTGCAAGTGGCCTTGCTGACCATCTACGACATGTGCAAAGCCGTGGATCGGGGCATGACCATGACGGGCATCACCTTGCTAGAAAAGCACGGGGGCAAGTCGGGCAGTTTCATCGCGCCCTAGGGTAGGCCGCGCGCAAGCGCTGCTCATAAAACAAGGCCTCATCTTCACGCCCCAGCAGCCGCGCACTGTGGATCAACACCTCCACCACGCGGGCCTCCGGCGAGAAGTGCAACAAGCCATGCGCTATGGCGTTGAGCTGCGCGGCGTTAGTGGGTGTCAGCGGTGTGGTCGTCAACTCTGCAAAGCGCACCTGGTTTTGAAACAACCAGGAACTGCGGATTTTTTCCAAGGTGTTGTCTTTGTACGCCGCTGAACGCTGCGCAATGGGTAGATAAATTTGGCTCACGCGGTGATAGTCCCACGCGGCATAGCCCAAGCCCGCTAGCACGAGCAGCGCAAGCCCACACAGCCCGTTCGCCGTGGCTCTACTTAAGGGTGCTCCTGTAGAGTCCGCAAGCTCGGCGCGCGTGCGCCACAACAAGACCCCACTCAAACCCACCGCCATTTGAAACGGCCCGTACCACAGCGGGTACTCCAGCAGGCTGTGCAACCCGATCACCGCCAACACGCCCCACGCCATTTGCCGTGTGGCATCCGTCTCTTGCCAGGGCTTGGCGCGCCACAGCAGCCAGGCCCCAGCGCCACACAGGAGCAGGGCCGCAGGCAGCCCCAAAGTCACCGCCAGATGCAAAGGCAAGTTGTGCGCATTGCCCATGATTTCGCAAAAGCGTGGGCCCTCAACCAGCGTGATGAAGTGGGCATAGCGAAGCTCGTCCCAGCCCCAACCCAACCACGGTTTTTGGCCGATCAGGTGCAGCACGTTAGACCATAAAACCAGGCGGCTGGAGCAAGCTGGCCCACCGTCTTGCAAGCGAGCAAACACACCGCCGCCCAAGGCCTGCCCCACCAACACCGGTAACAGCAAAGCCGTCAGCAAGTAGCTGCCGACGGCAATCATCACCAGGTTACTGATCAGCGGGGTAGATGAACGGGGCGATTGCCGACGCCACCACCCCACCATCAAGCCAATCAAGCCCAGCTGAAACAACCCTGTGCGCGATGAGGACGCCGCATTGCCCAGCGCCAGCAACACTGTGGCCAGCGTCAAGCCCACAGTCCAAACTCTAATTTTGAGAATCGGGTGCGCTTGTGCCGCCCACCATAAAACCGCCAGCAAGCCGATGCTGGTCAGTGACGCAAACTGGTTGCGCTGGCGCAAGTTGGCAAAGGCTTCGCCTAAAACGGTGGGGCTAACCCAGGGCGATAACACCGCGCTCGCCCCAACATACTGAAATAAACCCATGCCAGCACTGAGGACAGCGGCCACCATCCAAGCCCCGGCCACGCTGGACACAAGCGAGCGCCGACCAACTTTGTCGCCCCCACCCCGCGTCGAAACCAGCAAGCCCGCCGTGCACGCAGCGCTTAAACACCAAGGTACAAACCCCGGCAACGGCCCGTTGGCCCAAGGGCTGAGCCAGGGCAAGGCAATGAGCCAAGCCGCGCTAATTTGAGCCTCCCGCGTCCAGCTTGTCGCACCCTCGTTTTGCCAGTTGGCAGCTGAGCCGGTAGTCGGCTTGCGCGTTCTTTAGCTCCCCCAGGTTTTCAGAGGCCTGTGCGCGGCCGTGAATGTGGCGCGGGCTCACGGGCTTGCCCTCGCTGAGGGCCAATTCAATGGCCCGGTTGAACGCGGCCTGGGCATTTTTCCAGTCGCCTTTTTTAAAATAAGCCGCACCCAAATTGCCATGGGCTTCTATAAATTTCGGGCTCAATGCAATGGCTTGTTTCAGGTCATCAATGGCTGGGTCGGGCATGTCAATGTGGATAAATTCCGTCCCCCGGTTGTAATAAATTCGATCCACCCCGGGTAAGTTGGTTCGCCCTTGAACCAGTTTCTCCACATCCCCCCACAGCAACAAGGGGTGAGACAGGGTCGCCAAGCGCTCCATGGACAAAGGCACCAAGGCCACCGCAATCAAACCCAGAATGAAGCAAGCCGTCTTTCTATCGACCTTGTCAAACACCAGTGGCAAAAGACAAAAAGCCCCCGGCACCCACAAGTAGCTGCGGTACAGCACAAAAACCTCTTGAATTCGCACCGAAGAAAACTCGGTGAAAAACATCAGCCAGGGGAACAGCAAACCCAAGCCCAGTAGCCCTGAGCGCCCCCGCTTTAACAACAAGAACAGTGCGCCTCCGCCCCAAGCCAAAAAGCCGACAAAGGCCAAAAGGTAGGGCGAAAAAATGGACTGCGCGAAGGGTTCACGCATGTCAATCGACATCCACGCCGTGTTCGGGAAAACCCATAAAAACGCATATTTAAAAAACAGCCAGGTCTGCGTCATCACACTCAAGGGGTAGGCCAGGCCTCCCTCAATGTTCATCAGCATGGCGGCGGCGTTGATCTCGTACACCGAGCCAATAAAATTCTTCTTGGCCAAGACAACCAACGCGGCAATCACCGCCAGGGCCGCAAAAACACCCCAGCGTTGCTTGAGCTGGTCGCGCCAATCGTCATG
>CANCDA010000146.1 GCA_947374705.1 Comamonadaceae bacterium
TCTGCGCGCAATATTGAAAACGCGCTGGTTCTGCAACGCCCGCACACCCTGCTCTTGCGCCTGAACTGGCCTGGCTTGCCCCTGGGGGGTGAAGGCGACGGCCTGATCGGACTGGATGCCGAAGGTTTTGTCACGGCGGCCAATCAGGCCGCGAGGCAGATGCTGCCCCCACTTACCTCACCCGCCGCAACACACCACAGCCGCGATTTGTTTGCCCTGTCCACCGACCTGCTGTTTGATGCGGCGAGCCATCAAAACGCGGGGCTGGACGTGCCGTTGTGGTCAGGCCTGCGCTTGCAAGTGCAGGCGCGCAAAGCTCCGCGCGGCCATGAGACTGAAACCACTGCCGCCTGGCCCCCATCTCAACCAAGTTCGTCCGCATCACCACGCGTGCCGCTCAAAGACGTGGAGACGGCCTTGATCCTCAAAGCAGTTAATGAAGCCCGAGGCAATGTGACTGAGGCCGCCCTCGCCCTGGGCATCAGCCGAGCTACGGTGTACCGCAAGCTGGGCAGTGGCAAGCTACGCTGAGGCTTGAACACAAGGCCCAATGACTTTGAGTGAAAATAGGTCATGACTCCTGAAGCACCAAAACTTGAACTGAGTTCCTTACGCGACGCCTTGGCCTCATTGCAGCGCGGTTTGGCCCGCTGGCAAGCCAGCGCTTCACAAGACGAAGAATTGCGCGACGCCTGCATCCAACGATTCGAATACACCTTTGAATTGAGCTGGAAGATGCTCAAGCGACGGCTCGAACTGGACTTGCCCGACGCCCGTAGCGTGGATGCCATGAGCTTTCGCGACTTGATTCGCAGCGGCGGCGAGCGCGGTTTGATACGCGATGTGGACGCCTGGATGGTGTTCCGTGACAAACGCAACATCACCTCCCACACCTACAACGCTGGCAAGGCTGCTGACGTGGCTGCGACCATCCCAAGCTTTGCAGAACACGCCCAGGAACTCCTCGCTGAATTACAGGCCAGAGACACACCCAATGCTTGAGCTCACCGAGTCGCAACAGACACAGGTTCAACACTTGTTGCGCTTGCGCCTGCCCCATGTCAGCGCACTAGCCTTCGGATCACGGGTGATAGCTTGGCCCTTTGGACACGGCCCCAAGCCCTACTCAGACCTTGACATAGCGATCTGGGGATTGAAAAAAACTGATGAGCAAGCGTTGGCCAATTTGCGTGCCGATCTGGAGGAAAGTTCACTGCCCTTGCGTGTAGACCTTAGCGATGCGCAAGACCTATCGGCCTCATTGCGCGAGTTAGTTGAACAACACGGCGTTTTGTTGCAGGGCAAGCCCATTCGGAGCGCAAGTCTGGCTTGAATCCGCCAATGCGCCCAGCGCATAATTTCAAAGAACTGCAAATCGATTTGAGGCAAAAAAGACGAAAGCCGCATGTAGCGGCTTTCCATTTGGTGCATCTGACGATTTCTCGTTTCAGCTTGTTAGCGTTCAGAGCGCATATCCCAATCGATAAGTGCTTGAATAGTAGCACGTATCAATGTACAAACGGGGCTTGCAAAAAAAGGGAGGCACACATGCCAGCAATGCGTTACCGACTCGCGCTCGATTTAGGTTCGACATCACTGGGCTGGGCCATGATTCGGCTCTCAGCTGAAAACCAGCCTTGTGCTGTCATCAAAGCGGGGGTTCGCATCTTTTCAGATGGGCGTAACCCCAAAGACGGATCATCACTGGCCGTGACACGGCGTGATGCGCGCTCCATGCGTCGCCGCCGAGACCGTTTGCTCAAACGCAAGGCGCGCATGATGCGCTCGCTCATTGAGCACGGTTTCTTTTCATCTGAAGAAATTGAGCGGAAAACACTGCTCACGCTGAACCCCTACACGCTTCGCGCTAAGGGTTTGGATGAAGCTCTTACGCCCGCAGAATTTGGTCGCGCCTTGTTTCACATCAATCAACGACGCGGGTTCAAAAGCAACCGCAAGACGGATAAATCTGACAACGATAGCAGCACACTCAAAAACGCAATCAAAACACTACGCGAAACCCTCAAAACCGAGAACTGCCGCACGGTGGGTGAATGGCTGCACAAACGCGATGTGGCTGATCTGACCGTCAGGGCTCGGTATCGGCAAAACAAAGTCATCAAAGACGATGGCAAAACCCGCATCGACAAAAGCTACGACCTCTACATTGACCGCGCCATGATTGAGGCTGAATTTGATGCACTTTGGGCCAAGCAGGCCGAATTTAATCCTGTTTTATTCAATGACAAAGCACGCGATGAATTGCGATATACATTGCTTTTCCAACGACCACTCAAACCCGTCCAACCAGGCCGCTGCACCTTCATGCCAGATGAAGAACGCGCACCCTTGGCCTTGCCGAGCACACAGCGCTTTCGCATGTACCAGGAGGTCAACAACCTGCGCATCTTGCGACTGGGCCTGAAAGAAGAACCGCTCACCCTCAAACAACGCGATGATTTGATTGCCGCGTTGGAGGCCAACAGCAAGCGGACTTTCAAGCAAATCAAAACACTGCTGGGTGTTGGCGGTGCAGTGAAATTTAATTTTGAAGACCCGAAACGTGAGGAACTCAAAGGCAATCTCATCAGCGCCATTCTGAGCAGCGCTAAACATTTTGGTGCTACATGGTTTGAGTTTGACGAAGCAAAACAAGATGAAATCGTACTGCAACTCGTCAATGAAGAGAACGAGGCCAAACTCGTGTGCTGGCTGCAAGAAAACACAGGCGTTGATGAAGCTCACGCCGTGGCCATCGTCGAGGTGGTCTTGCCAGAAGGCTACGGCAGTCTGTGCACCAAGGCTTTGGCACGCATCTTGCCCGAACTGCGCCGAGATGTCGTGACCTACGACAAGGCCGTGCAAGCAGCAGGTTTTGATCACCATAGTCGTCTAAATGAATATGGCGAAGTTACCGGCCAGACGTTCGATACGGGAATCGAACGAATCAATCCCACGACAGGTGAAATCCAGAAATTGCACGCCTTTTACAAGCTACCGTACTACGGCGAGTTTTTGCAACGCCACGTCGGTTTTGGTTCTGGCAAACAGGATGACAGCGATGAAAAGCGTTACGGCAAGATCGCCAACCCCACCGTTCACATTGGACTGAATCAGGTTCGGCTGGTGGTCAACGCCCTCATCAAACGCTACGGCCACCCCAGTGAAGTCATCGTCGAGGTGGCCCGCGACCTCAAACAAAGCAAAGATCAACGAGACGATGAGAGTAAGCGGCAGGCCGAGAACCAGCGCAGAAATATTCGTCTGCGGGCTGACGTGGCAGGCACGCTGGGCATCAGCCCAGAGCGCGTCAGAACGGCGGATATTCAGAAAATGATTCTGTGGGAAGAGCTGAGCTTTGATCCCGCTGACCGCCGTTGCCCCTACTCTGGCGTGCAAATCAGTGCGGCCATGCTGTTGAGTGATCAGGTTGAAATCGAGCACATCCTGCCATTTTCAGAAACGCTGGACGACAGCCTGAACAACAAAACTGTCGCTCTACGGCAGGCCAATCGTGTCAAAGGCAATCGCACGCCGTGGGCCGCATTTGGCAAGCAAACGGCAGCAGGCTTTGTCTATGCCGACATGCTGGCCCGTGCCGAACAGATGCCCAAAGCCAAACGCTATCGTTTTGGTGAAGACGCCATGAAGCAATGGCTCAAAGACGATGCAGGCTTCTTGCCCCGTGCGCTCAACGACACCCGTCACATGAGCAAGGTGGCACGCGAGTACATGAGCCTGATCTGCCCGCAAAACACCCGTGTCATCCCTGGCCGCATGACAGCCATGCTGCGTGCCAAATTTGGCTTGAACGACGTACTTGGCGTTGACGGCCTCAAAAACCGAAACGACCACCGCCACCATGCAGTGGATGCCTGCGTCATCGCCGTCACCGACCAGGGCTTGCTGCAACGCTTCGCCCAAGCTAGTGCCAGCGCACGGGAGCAGCAGCTCAACCGCCTGGTGGAAACCATGCCTTTGCCGTGGGACAGCTACCGTGCGCATGTGCAGCGCGCTATCAGCAACATCTGGGTCAGCCACAAGCCGGATCATGGATATGAAGGAGCGATGATGGAAGCGACCTCTTATGGCCTCGCCAAAGATGGAAGCATCAAGCAAAAGAAAAAGGCTGATGGCAGCGCCAGAGAGCGTGACATCAAGGATGTGATCCGCATCACAGAACCAAATCAACCGCTGCGACACGGGATAGACAGCAACGGAAATCCCTTACCCTACATAGCCTACAAAGGCGGCAACAACTACTGCATCGAGATCGTACTCAGTGAAAAAGGTAAATGGGTCGGTGAAGTGATTTCCACCTTTGAGGCATACCAAATCGTGCGACATAACGGAGTGACGCGCTTGGGGCATCCAACACTAGGCCAAAGTGGCAAGCCGCTGGCAATGCGTTTGTTAAAAGATGACTTTGTCCGGTTACAGGACGAAAATGGAAGTCTGCGGACATTGCGTCTTTGCACGGTGAATCAAGCAGGGGTAATGGCGTTCGTAGATGTACACGAAGCAAATGTTGCCGATAGAGCCGTAGATAAAAAACGTGACAGCGTAATCATCCGGAAAAAAGAGATTGATTACTTATTCAAAAATGCAGGGCCACTGCAAAACATGAAAGCTCGCCGCATCACCATCTCCCCCATCGGCGAACTCCACGACCCCGGTTTTCGGGCCTAACCCGAATGATTGGTCGCATCGTTGAAGTGGCCGACGACCGGCGCCACCTGTTCATGCATCGCGGCTTCATGGTGGTGCAAGACACCGAGGGCGAACGCAAGGAGCTGGGCCAAGTGCCTCTGGATGACATCGGGGCCGTCATTGCCAACGCGCACGGCCTGAGCTACACCAACAACCTGCTGGTGGCCCTGGCCGAACGTGGCGCGCCCTTCGTGCTGTGCGCAGCCAATCACAATGCCGTGGGCATGCTGCTGTCGCTGGACGGCAATCATCACCAAGGCAAGCGATTTGATGCGCAGCTAGAAGCCACCAAGCCGACTACCAAACGGCTTTGGGCCGAAGTCGTGCGGTCCAAGCTTGAGCAACAAGCCGCAGCGCTAGAAGCCATGGGCAGCCCTACAGCGCCACTCGCCGCGTTGGTCAGCAAGGTGCGCTCAGGTGACCCCGACAACATGGAGGCCCAAGGTGCGCGGCGCTATTGGGGCTTGCTGTTTGGTGACGCCTTCCGGCGTGATCAGGACGCGGGGGGGCTCAATGCCATGCTCAACTATGGCTACACCGTGCTGCGTGCGGCCACTGCACGCGCCGTGGTGGCGGCGGGCCTGCACCCCACGATCGGCCTGCACCATAGCAACGACAGCAATCCGATGCGACTGGTAGATGACTTGATGGAGCCTTTTCGACCAGTGATTGATCTCAAGGTGTGGCAGCTACGCCGCAACGGCGAGACTGACATCACCCCCGAGACAAAACGCGCCTTGGTTCGCACGCTGTACGACGACATGCAAACCGACGCCGGTGCCACACCTGTCATGGTGTGTGTACAAAAGCTGGCCACCTCACTCGCACAGGTTTATCTGGGTGAACGCGACAAGCTGGATTTGCCACTGCCTGGCTTACCCCTGGCGCTGGCAGCAGCGCTCAACGATGAATAGCCGGATGACTCATTCATGCTGTCAGGCTACAGACTGATGTGGGTCGTCGTGATGTTTGATCTGCCGGTGATCGAGAAGGCCGAGCGCAAAGCCGCCACAGCTTTTCGCAACTCGCTACTGGACATGGGATTTGCAATGTCACAGTTTTCTGTTTACATGCGTTTTTGCACCAGTCAGGCGCAACTCGACACCTACGGCAAACGCGTCGAAGATGCCTTGCCAGAAGGCGGCAAAGTGCATATTCTTCAATTCACCGACAAACAGTACGAACGCATCATCTCATTCCAAGGCAAAGCCAAACTACCCGCGAATAAAACGCCAGACCAGTTTGATCTTTTCTAAATTGCACCATGATTTTTCAGCCTCGGAAAACGAAAAACCCCTTGACGAATCAAGGGGTTACCGTAGACCTAGTCTAGTCGATTGGGATATGAGCTCTGACCGGAACGGTTGAGTTAAGCGGGCGCAGGTCCCGCTGAGTCTAGTCGATTGGGATATGAGCTCTGACCGGAACCCATACGCTGCGGCCTTGACAATGGGTGATAGTCTAGTCGATTGGGATATGAGCTCTGACCGGAACGGCATCACCCACGCATTTATGCATTGCGTCAGTCTAGTCGATTGGG
>CANCDA010000147.1 GCA_947374705.1 Comamonadaceae bacterium
AGGGCCGAGAGCACCACTTCTGCCGGCATGCCCGTGAGCAGCCCGCCAAGCAGACTGAATCCCAAGCCCAGCACACACAGGCCGAAGACCGTGTAGCGGATGGGGAACAGCGTGTTGAGGTAGTTCAGCATGGTGGTTCGAGCCGCTTACTCGGCGCTGGCCCCGGTCTCTTTGACCACTTTGGCCCACTTGAGCAACTCGGCCTTGAGGTACTGCGCCGATTGCTCGACAGAGCCGCCCACGGGCTCAAAGCCCACGCCTGCCAAGCGGGTTTGAAACTCGGGCAGTTGCAGGATTTTTTCAATCTCGGTGTTCAGGCGTTGCACCACGTCTGCCGGCGTTTTGCTGGGTGCAAACACCCCCACCCAGGTGTAATCCTCAAAGCCGGGGAAGCCCGACTCAGCCACCGTGGGGACGTCGGGCAGCGAGGCCACGCGCTTGGCGCTGGTCACGGCCAGGGCGCGCACCTTGCCGCCTTTGATCAGTTCCACCGCGGGGGGCAGGGCCACACTAGCCAACTCCACTTGCCCGCCCATGACGGCGTTGGCCGCGGGGCTGCCGCCTTGAAACGGGATGTGGGTCACGTTGACCTTGGCCAGCACCTTGAAAAGGTACTCGGCGGTGAGGTGGGGCGAGGTGCCCGCACCGGCCGTGCCGTAGTTGAGCTTGCCTGACTTGGCTTCGAGCAGTACCTCTTGCAAGGTCTTGGGTTTGATGCCGGGGTAGGCCAGCAAGATGTTGGGGCTGGAGGCCACCAGACTGGCCAGGGTGAAGTCTTTCTCCGCGTCGAAGCCCGGTTTTTTGGACAGGGCGGCGTTGACCGCGAATGACGTGGTGGTGACCATCAGCGTGTAGCCATCGGGCGCGGCCTTGGCCACCAGACCACTGGTGACGTTGCCACCTGCGCCCGCCTTGTTTTCCACCACGATGGCTTGGCCCAGTACATCACCCAACCGTTGCCCGAGCAGGCGCGCAATGATGTCAGCCGGACCACCGGGGGCGAATGCCACCACGAACTTGATGGGTTTGTTGGGGTAGGGCGCGACTTGCGCGTGGGCAAGGCTGAAGGAGGACAGCACAAGCGCTGTAGCCGCTGCGAGCAGGGTGCGGCGGTGCTGGCCTAGGGTGTGTGCCGTGGTGTTCGTCATGGCCCTTGTCATGTGGTTCTTCATACCGTTTGCGCCAACACGTACTCGGCCATTTGTTGGCGCGTGCAGACCCACACTTCGGGGTGCTTGGCCACGATGGCCATGATCTCGTCGTAGACCCAGGCCCCGGACGGTCGACCCAGCACATGAGTGTGGGCTGTCACGTCCAGCATCAACGGTGCGGCCTCGCGTTGCATGGCGGCCAGGGTGTCGTTGAAGGTGTCGAGCATGTGGCGCGGCGCGTGGCCGTAGCGGATGCAGGTGGGCAAATCATTCACATCCATGGTGAGCGGGATGCCCACGATGCGCTTCCCCGCGAAGTCCATCACATAGGGTCGGTCGTCGTCGTTGCAGTCGCCGTGGTGGGTGTAGCCCGCCTCGGCCAGCAGTTGGGAGGTGATGGCGCTGCCCGTGCCGCGCGGGCTGATCCAGCCGACAGGTTTGACGCCCGCCACACGGGTCAATATCTCGTCGTTGCGGCGCAGGTTCTCGCGCTCTTGTTCTTCGTTGAAGTACACCGGGATCACGTCCATGCCCCAAGAGTGGTTGACGATCTCGTGGCCACGGGCGTGCAGCGAGCGCACGGTGGCGGGCTCGCGTTCGGCCAGCACGCCGTTGACCATGATGCTGGTCTTGATGCCGTGCTTGTCGGCAATGTCGGCCAGCCGATGGATGCCGCGCACCGCGCCAAACGAGGCCCAGGAGTGGGCGTTGGTGTCAAAGAAACCCGGCTTCAACACATTGCCCATGGGGCCAATGCCGGGGGCTTGGCCGTCGGACCAAGCCTCATAGGCGATGTTGAAAATAATCGCCAACTGGCGGCCACCGGGCCAGCGAAATTGGTCGTCGAGTCGGGTGATCTGGGGTGGGGTATGGGGTGCGGAGGAATTCATGAAGAAATAGTAGTCGATAAAAACTAAAATCTCTCCTATGAAAAACCCACCCCTTGACGCCCCAACCTCCGCTAATGCTGAGCTTGACATCGGCCTCGCCCCTGAAGTCTTTGACCGACTCGATGAAATCCTGGACGAGCTGCGCACCCGCTATGACGAAACCCCGCAGTGGGAGTTTTGTGAAGGCTTTATGGCCGCGCTGATTTGCTGCCGTCGCCTGATCCCGAGCAGTGAATACCTGCCGGTGTTGCTGGGCCTAGGGGACGAAGCCCTGCCGGGCGAAGTGACGACCAATGTCGAAGAAGAAGGCTCGTTTGCCGACGCCGCCCAAGCCACCGAATTCATGTCGCTGTGGATGCAGCGCTGGAACGAGATTGCTACCTCGCTCGATGCCGATGTGAAGTCACTGGAAGACGAAGCCGCCTACAACCCCGAGGTGATGGACGTGCGCGGTGGCGTTGCCGCCTTGCCCCCCGAGGAACAAGCGGCCATGGCGGATGAAGTGCTGCCCTCCTTCGCCCAGGTCTGGGCGCTGGGCTTTATGTTTGCGGTGGAGAACTGGCCCGAAGAGTGGGCCGCGCCGCGTGACAAAGAGGCCGCAGAGGCCTTGAACGACGCGCTGGAGGCTATCGTCAGCTTGACGGAAGACGACGAAGATGAGCCCGAGATTTCAGTCTTCAGCGACGACGGCCCGCCCTCCGTCAGCCTGGCCCGTCTGAACGCCTTTGGTGATGCCATCTGGGCCGTGTATGACCTGCGCGAGATATGGCGCAGCATTGGCCCGCGGGTAGAGACGGTGTACCGCGCGCCAACCCCGGGGCGCAATGACCTGTGCCATTGCGGTAGTGGCAAAAAATACAAGAAGTGCCACGGCGCGACTTGAGCGTGGCCCATAATTTGAGGAGGTCTGATTCACTCAACCTCACTCAACTGAATAGGAGCACCGATGTCACGTCTTGTCCGCTGTATCGCAACCGCCTCTCTCACCACACTCATCACCACCCTTGTAGCCCTCATGGGCATGGGCACTGCCAGCGCTCAGAGCTACCCCAACCGCCCCGTGAAATTTGTCGTCGCCTACCCGCCCGGTGGCACCACCGACGTGCTGGCGCGCATCATGGCCACCTGGCTTAGCGACAAGTTGGGTCAGCCCTTTGTGGTGGAGAACAAACCCGGCGCGGGCAACAACATCGGCACCGAGGCGGTGGTCAACGCCGCACCAGACGGCTACACCATGCTGCTGGTCAATCCGGCGCACGGCATCAACGCATCGCTCTACAAAAAGCTCAACTTCAACTTCATGCGTGACATCGCCCCCGTGGCGGGCATCGTACGCACGCCCAATGTGATGGTGGTGGCCAATAACGTGCCTGCGAAAAGCGTGGCCGAGTTCATTGCCTACTGCAAGGCCAACCCGAGCAAGGTCAACATGGCCTCGTCGGGCAGTGGTACCTCCACCCACCTCTCGGGTGAGCTGTTCAAAACCATGACCGGCTGCGCCATGCAGCACGTGCCCTACAAAGGCGCCGGTCCGGTGTTGACGGATTTGATTGGCGGGCAGATCCAGGTGTTCTTCGACAACCTGCCTTCGTCCGCGCCGCACATCAAGGGCGGCAGCATCCGCGCCCTGGGCATGACATCGGCCGCGCGTGAGCCGTCCTTCCCCGACGTACCCACCATTGGTGACACGGTGAACGGCTACGAGGCCACCGCCTGGTTCGGCATCGGCATGCCCAAGGGCGCGCCGCGTGAAGCCATAGAGCGCATCAACGCCGAGGTCAACCGCGCCCTGGCCGACCCGAAGATGCGCGAGCGTCTGGCCGCCTTGGGTGGCGTGTCGATGGCGGGCACACCCGAAGACTTTGGTCGCGCCATTGCGGCTGAAACCGAGAAGTGGGCCAAGGTGGTGGCCGCCTCTGGCGCAACGATTGATTGATGCCTGTCCTCATGAACATCGACCTCTCAAAACTGCAAGCCGCCGTTGACTTCAGCGTCACCCATGAAACCTCCTGGAGCCGCGACATCGACGACAACTGGGGCATCTACCTGGCCGACCCCGCCCCCTACAACCGCCTGCTCGGCCCAGTGCACCCGCGCGGCCCCGTCTCGGGCGTGGTGCGCGTGGGCGGCCAGCAAGTCATTGCCTGGGGCGAGCCCAACCGCGCCGACCTCACCTTCTCCATCGCCAAAACTTACCTCGCCCTGCTGGCGGGTGTGGCGCATGAGCGGGGCCTGCTGCCCGACCTGAACGAGCCGGTGCACATCAAAGTGCCCGGCATTGGTTTCGAGGGCGGCCACAACCCCAGCGTCACTTGGCTACAGCTCTTGCAGCAAACCAGCGAGTGGGAGGGCGCGTGCTTTGGCATCCCCGACACGATAGATCGCTACCGCCACCTGCAATACCAACCCGCGCGTGAGAGCGCCAAAGACGTCGGCACCAAAGGCGATGCACGCCCGCTTCACGCCCCCGGCACGTTTTGGGAATACAACGACGTGCGCATCAACCAGCTCGGCCTCGCCCTGCTGCACCTGTTCAAACGACCCCTGCCAGAAGTCTTCAAAGAAGCAATAGCCGACCCCTGCGGCCTGAGCGATGGCTGGCGTTGGGAGGGCTATGACAACAGCTGGGTCGAGATTGACGGCCAGCGCATGCAGTCCGTCCCCGGCGGCACGCACTGGGGCGCAGGCCTGTCCATCGGCAGCGTGGATCAATCCCTGGTCGGGCAGATGATGTTGAACGAAGGCCGCGTGGGCGACAAGCAAGTGCTGTCCAAAGCCTGGCTGCAACGCATGATCGCCCCCTGCGCCATCGCCCCCTGGTACGGCATGTTGGTTTGGCTCAACCGCCTGCGTGGCGTGTGCCCCAGCGCGTCACCCGACAGTTACTTTTGCATCGGTGCTGGTGCCAGTGTTGTCTGGATCGACCCGGGGCGCGACATGGTGGCCGTGGTGCGCTGGATTGATGGGGGGCGGATTGATGGGTTTTGTAAGTTGGTGGGGGAGGCGGTGCCGGTGGTTTAGCCGGAGCCCGCGCCATTCAATGCCCCGCGTAGTCCACCAAGGTAAACAAATTCAACCCCGCCGCTTTGAGTTTGTCTGAGCCGCCCAGCTCTGGCAGGTCAACAATGGCGGCCCCTTCCATCACGGTGGCGCCGAGTTGCTCCAGCAAGTTTTTGCTCGCCATCATGGTGCCGCCAGTGGCGATGAGGTCGTCGATCAAGAGCACGCGTTGGCCGGGGTGCACGGCATCAACATGCAGCTCTACGGTGGCGCTGCCGTACTCCAGTTCATAGGTCTCTTCCACGGTGGTGAAGGGGAGTTTGCCTTTTTTGCGGATCGGCACAAAGCCCACTTGCAGCTCGTAAGCCACAACAGCCCCCAGAATGAAGCCGCGTGCGTCGATACCGGCCACCACGTCGGGGCGGCGCGATGGCTCGCGGTAGCGGCTGACGAAGGCGTCGATCAGCGCGCGAAAGACCTGCGGGTCTTGCAGCAACGGGGTGATGTCGCGAAACTGCACACCGGGGACGGGCCAGTCGGGTACGGTGCGGATGTGGGCTTTGAGGTCAATCATGGGGGTGTCCTGGGGTTCAGCAGTTGTTCAGCCGTGGCGCAGAGCAGGCATTCAACCGCGCAGCAAAGTTTCTTCGGCCAAAGCCAGGGTTTCCGCCGTGCCTGAGATCACCAGCGTGTCGCCCTCGCTCAACACCACGTCGCTATGGGGGGGCAGGTTAAGGCCCTTGCGCTGGCGCAGTTTGATGATGCGGGCTTGGGGCAACAGGGTGGCCAGTTCGTTCAAATGGCGACCGATGACATGGGCGTTGGCGGGCAGGGTGATGCTGGTGAGTTGCTCTTGGTTGAGTTCTTCCAGGCTGTCATCGTCGGCCCCGTGAAAGTAGCCGCGCAGCAGGTTGTAGCGGGCGTCGCGCTGGTCTTGCACGATGCGGATCACGCGGCGCATGGGCACGCCCACCAGGGCCAACGCGTGGCTGGCCAACATGAGCGAGCCTTCAATCGCTTCGGGCACGACTTCGGTGGCCCCTGCAAGCTGGAGTTTTTCAAGGTTGAGGTCGTCTTGCGTGCGCACAATCACTGGTACCTGCGGTGCGTGGGAGCGCACACTGCCCAGCACTTTGATGGCACCTGACACGTCCAGATAGGTCAC
>CANCDA010000148.1 GCA_947374705.1 Comamonadaceae bacterium
CAGCAACTCGTAAGGCAAGGGCAGCAGCTCCAACACAGCCCCATCGGCCTGGCCGAGTCGTAATCCAGGGCCATCCACGGCGCTGGTCTGCATGGAGACGATGGCGTCAAACCCACCCTGCGAGGCCGCCGCCGCTTGTGCCACGATGCCGCAAGGTTGATCGGGCTCGGCGCTGTCAAACACCTCGTCACCGGCTTTTAAAGCGGTGGCGCAGTGCACGAGGTAGGCGCGACGTTTGAGTGTGCCGCGAAACTGGCTGCGCGCCACCACCTCCTGGCCGGGGTAGCAGCCTTTTTTGAAGTTCACGCCGCCGACCGACTCGTAGTTGAGCATTTGCGGCACAAAGGCCTCGAAGATGGGCAGCGTCACGGTGGCAATGCCGCTGCGCACCTCGCCCCATTGCCAAGCCTCAAGGCCCAGTGCCTCTCCAGCGGGTAGCACTTCACCCACAGGCGCAATCCAGAGCGCGCGTGGCGTGCCGTCTGCGGGGTACAAGTGAACGATGGTTTGAGTGCCAATATCGGTTTTAGACCAAGCAGAATTGGCGCGAGTAGCTATATTTCCAATAGCAAAACCAGCCAAACCCAGCAAAGAAAATTCTTCACTCGCATCGCTCAGTTTGACCTTCGCACGCATCACAAACATGGACAAGCGCCTGAGCGTTTGCGCCAGCAGGTCGCGGCTGCACACCAGCAAAATGTCGGTGGGGCTGCGCTTGAAGCCGATGAAGCTGGCTTGCATGCGCCCTTTGGCCGAGCAAAACCCGGCGAGCCGCGCTTCGGTCAAGCCGAGCAGGACAAAGTCTTGTGTGAGTTGGCCTTGCAAAAAATGGGCGGCGTCGTCGCCCTGTACGCGAATCAGGCCCAGATGGGACTGGGGGGTGATGCCGTTAAGTGTGTGGTTCATGGGGTGAATTATCATCGCCACTCCATTTCATGAGGGGCCTCAGGGCCGAATGACGCTGTGCGAACCTGGGCTATTCGATTTGTCGTGTTTTTCTTGGTGGCCAGCGTGCTGCTGGGCTCGGTAGGTCTGTGGTGGGTGAACCAGCCGCTGGGCCTGGTCAGCGACCCGGTGGATGTGGCCATTGAGCCTGGCACTTCGCCCCGGGGCGTGGCCCACCTCGTGGCCGAATCCGGGGTGCAGGTCAACCCGACGCTGCTGTACTGGGTGTTCAGGCTCTCGGGCCGTGCGCGGGAGATCAAGGCGGGCAGCTACGAAGTGGGGCAGGGCACCACGCCTTATTCGCTGTTGCGCAAGCTGGTACGCGGCGACGAGACCCTGCGCGCCATCACGTTGGTGGAGGGCTGGAACTTTCGCCAACTGCGCCAAGCCTTGGCCAAAGCCGAGTACATCAAACCTGACACTCAGGGTCTGAGCGACAGCGCCATCATGGACAAGCTGGGCCGTTCGGGTCAGGCTGCCGAGGGGCGCTTCTTCCCCGACACCTACAACTACGCCAAGGGATCTAGCGATCTGGCTGTGCTCAAGCGAGCTTTGCGCGCGATGGATCAGCGCTTGGAGAAAGCCTGGAGCCAGCGCGCGCAAGGCCTGCCGCTTAAATCGCCCGAAGAGGCTTTGACGCTGGCCAGCATTGTTGAAAAAGAAACCGGTCGCGCCAGTGACCGGGCCATGATCGCGGGCGTGTTCAACAACCGCTTGCGCATTGGCATGCTCTTGCAAACCGACCCGAGCGTGATTTACGGGCTGGGTGAGCGGTTTGACGGTAATTTGCGCAAGCGTGACTTGCTGGCCGATACGCCGTGGAACACCTACACCCGGGCTGGTTTGCCCCCCACGCCGATTGCCATGCCGGGCAAGGCCGCTTTGCTGGCTGCCGTGCAACCGGCTTCTACCCGTGCGCTTTATTTTGTGGCACGGGGCGACGGCAGCAGCCAGTTCAGCGCGAGCCTGGATGAGCACAACCGTGCGGTCAACAAGTTCCAACGTGGACAATAAGCCCATGACACGACGCATGACAGGACTTTTCATCAGCTTTGAAGGCATTGACGGCGCGGGGAAATCCACGCACATCGAAACGCTGGCCCAAGCCTTCCGTGCGCAGGGCCGTGCGGTGCTGTTGACCCGCGAGCCGGGTGGTACCCCCCTGGCTGAGGTTTTGCGCACGCTGGTGCTGAATGAGGCTATGGATGCCATGACTGAAGCGCTGCTGGTGTTTGCCGCGCGGCGTGATCACCTTAAACAAAAAATCGAACCCGCCCTGTCCCGTGGTGAGGTGGTGCTAAGTGATCGCTTCACAGATGCCACTTTTGCTTATCAGGGTGGCGGGCGCGGTTTTGACAGTGCCGTGCTCTCCACCTTGGAGCGCTGGGTGCAGGCCATCGACAACGACGCCAAAACGGCGATTCGCCAGCCCGACCTGACACTCTGGTTTGACCTGGCCCCGGCCTTGGCGGCTGAACGGCTGGCTGACGCCCGTGTGCCGGACAAATTCGAGTCGCAGCCGGTTGAGTTTTTTAGCCGCGTGGCCAAGGCTTATGGCCAGCGCATGGCCGAGCAGCCTGAACGTTTTGCCCGCATTGATGCCGACAATAGCCGTGAGGTGGTGGGCCAAGCCGTGATGCGTGCACTGCAACAAAAGGGCTACTTGACATGAACGATTCGACTGAGGAGTGCGCCGCATCGCCCATGCCTTGGGTGGCCGCGCAGACGCAAGCTTTGCTGGCACAGCGGGGACACGCTTGGCTGTTGCAAGGGCCGTCTGGCTTGGGGCAGTACCACCTGGCCTTGGCCATGGTGCGCGCTTGGTTGTGCGAGAGCCCGACTGAGCGGGGTGCTTGCGGCGCGTGCGCCAGTTGCCACGTGATCGACGTGCGTACCCACGCAGACCTGTGTGTGCTGATGCCCGAGACCGTGATGGAGGCGCTGGGTTGGCCCTTGAGTGAGAAAGCACAGGCCGAGATCGACAGCAAAAAGCGCAAACCCAGCAAAGAAATCCGGGTTGAGGCCATGCGCGATGCGGTGGAGTTCTCTCAGCGGACCAGCGCACGCGGGCGCGGCAAGGCAATGCTGGTGTTCCCTGCGGAGCGCATGAATAACATCACCGCCAACACCCTGCTCAAAACGCTGGAGGAGCCGCCTGGCGACATGCGTTTTGTGCTGGCCAGCGAGGCCGCTCACCAGTTGCTGCCCACCATTCGCAGCCGCTGCTTAGGCCATGCCATGCATTGGCCCGATGAAGCGGCCTCACTGGCTTGGCTTGAAGCTCAAGGGGTGAGCTCCGCTGATGCTGCCACGCTCTTGCGTGCGGCAGGCGGGCGGCCTGAAGACGCTTGGCGTTTTGCCACCTCAGGCCGAGACCCCAAGAGCTGGCGCTTGTTCCCCAAAGCCATGGCGCGGGGTGATGTGAGTTTGCTCAAAGACTGGAGCCCTGCCCAGGCGCTGGATGCCTTGCACAAGCTGTGTCACGATCTGTTGGCCCTCAAGTCAGGGGCTGCACCCCGGTTTTTTGATGCGGCTGATTTGCCACCGGGTATTCAATCGGGTTCATTTGCAACGCTCAGCGATTGGGGCAAATCATTGGCGCGGGCCGCGCGCTCTGCTGAACATCCTTTCAACACCGGGCTCATGCTGGAGGCACTGGTGAGCCGCGCTTACATCGTTTTGAATAAAGCGACTTAAACTCAAGAACCTGAGTTGTACTTATGTCTGAAACCAAACCCACACCCACCGTCGCGCCGCCGCGCCCCAGCGTCATTCAGTTGGCGATCAAGGATAAATCGGCCCTGTATGCGGCCTACATGAACACCTTCACCGAGGGGGGCATTTTTATCCCCACCGCGCGGGAGTACCGATTGGGTGACTTTGTGTACGTCTTGTTGAGCCTGCCTGACGACCCGCAGCGCTACCCTGTGGCAGGCAAGGTGGCTTGGGTGACGCCACCCAAAGCGGCTGGCGGGCGCACGCAGGGCGTGGGCGTTTTGTTTCCCAAAGACGAAAAATCGCGCGCGCTCAAAGCCAAGATCGAAGAGATTTTGAGCTCACACCTCTCCTCTGACCGCACCACGCAAACCATTTGACGCGGGCAACGCAGCCATGTTTACCGACTCCCACTGTCACCTGAGTTACCCCGAGCTCAAAGCTGATCTGCCGCGCATTCGGTTAGCCATGGCTGAGGCCCAAGTCACGCGCGCCCTGTGCATCTGCACGACGCTGGAAGAATTTCCCCAAGTGCATGAGCTGGCCACCAGCTACGATAATTTTTGGTCCACCGTGGGTGTGCACCCCGACAACGAGGGCGTGACCGAGCCGTCACTCGATGATCTGCTGACCCGTGGGCGACTGCCTCGGGTGGTGGGTATCGGTGAGACTGGGCTGGACTATTACCGCCTTGGGGAGCGCACCGTGGCCGATATGGAATGGCAGCGCGAGCGTTTCAGAACCCACATTCGCGCGGCCCAGCAATTGGCCAAGCCGCTGGTCATCCACACCCGCAGTTCATCCACTGACACGCTGGCAATTTTGCGAGAAGAGGGCGAATTGGGCTCGGGCCATGCAGCCGGTGGCGTGTTCCACTGCTTTACCGAGACCGCCGAGGTGGCACGGGCGGCGCTGGACTTGGGCTTCTACATTTCGTTCTCTGGCATCTTGACCTTTAAAAACGCGCAGGATTTGCGTGACGTGGCCAGCTTCGTGCCGCTAGACCGTATGTTGATTGAGACCGACAGCCCTTACCTGGCCCCTGCACCGCACCGCGGTAAAACCAACAACCCCTCGTATGTGCCTTTGGTGGCGCGGCAAATTGCCGAGTTAAGACAGTGCCCCATTGAGACCGTGGCACAAGCAACCAGCCACAATTTTGAGGTTTTGTTTTCGGGTGTTTTGAATTGAAACGCGAGTTAAGAGCCGCAGCCTGCCTTGTCCTGTTCATGGGCTATGCCTGGGCCAATGCAGGTTCTTACGATGATTTTTTCATCGCGATCAAGAACGATAACGTGCGTGCGGTGGCTGATCTCCTCAATCGCGGTTTTGATGTCAATACCCTGAGCCCTGAGGCCGAACACGGCTTGTTGTTGGCCCTTCGCACACCCGCTCCAAAGGTGACAACGCTGCTGTTGTCCAGAGAAAAAATCGACGTTAATCCGCGCAACCGCAATGATGAGACGCCGCTCATGCTGGCCGCGATCAAGGGTCAGACGGACTTGGCGCAAACGCTGATCGACAAGGGCGCAGATGTCAACAAACCCGGTTGGACACCGCTGCATTACGCATCGACCTACGGGCACCTTGCGTTGATGAACCTGCTGCTGGAGCACCACGCCTACATTGATGCCGCCTCGCCCAACGAGAGCACGCCTTTGATGATGGCCGCGATGTATGGCACATCGTCTGCCGTGAAGCTGCTACTGGAGGCGGGCGCAGACCCCATGCTGCGCAACGTTCAGGGCTTGAGCGCGCTTGACTTTGCAGAGAAAGCCAATCGAATCGATTCGGCAAACATCATCGCCGCTTTCATGCGCGCAATCCCACCCAAAGCCGCCGCCGCCCAAGAGACCCCGCCCAAAGTGGCGGAGTAAAAGCTTTAGCGCAGGCTCAGCGCAAAGGGCAGACTGACCATGCCCAAGAGGGTGGAGGCGGTGACCAGGCTGGCCACATAAGCCCCGTCATAGCCCATGCGCGAGGCCAAAACATAGGCGCTGGAGGCGGTGGGCAGGGCCGAGAAGGCCAGCAGCACCGTGGTTTGAACCGGTGACAGGCCAAAAACATGGGACAGGCCTAATGCGATAAACGGGGTCAGCACATGCCGGATCACCAGCACGCACAGGGTGAGCAGCTTGGCTTTGAAAATCGATCCCAGTTGCAAGCCCGCACCGGCCGCCATCAAGCCCAAGGGCAGGGCTGCGCCTGCAATATTTTTAACGCCCGGTTCAGCCCAGGTGGGCAAGCTGAAGCCCAACCCATTGGCCATTAGCCCCGAGAGGGTGGCGATGATGAGGGGGTTACGCACCAGTTCGCGTCCAAAATGGCGTTGGGCATGACGGGCCATGGGCCAGACCGCGCCGATGTTGTACATGGGAATGCAAAAACCAATCAGCACGGCAAAGTACAAACCGCCCTCAGCCCCTGCGAGCCGGGTGGCCAGTGCCAGGCCGACAAAGGAGTTGAATCGAAAGGCCACTTGCGCGCTGCCCGCGTGCAAGCGGGCGTC
>CANCDA010000149.1 GCA_947374705.1 Comamonadaceae bacterium
GGGCCGATGATGGCGCGGATTTCATGCTCCTTCACGTTGAAGGAGATGTCGGTCAGCGCCTTGACGCCACCAAAGCGCAAGGAAATATTTTTCACGTCGAGGATCACATCCCCAATCTTTTTCTGGCTCATGCTGCGGCTTTCACAGGGACGAATAACTTCGTGTCAGAGATCTTCAGGGTCGCGCTCACGCTTCCGCTGCGGCCATCCTCGAACTTCACCACAGTTTCAATGAATTGCTCGGTTTTGCCGCCGTACAGCGCATCAACCAGCGGTTGATATCTGTCGGCAATGAAGCCACGCCGGACCTTGTTGGTGCGGGTGAGCTCGCCGTCATCGGCGTCCAGCTCCTTGTGCAGCACCAAGAAGCGACTGATCTGACTGCCTGCCAGCAACTCGTCAGCAGCCAAGTCAGCATTAACCTTTTCCACACAACCTTGGATGAACTCATACACCTCCGGTTTTTGCGCTAGATCGGTATAGCCTGCGTAGGGCAGGTTGCGACGCTCGGCCCAGTTGCCCACGGCGTCAAAGTCGATGTTGATCATCACGCAAACCTTTTCGCGCTGGTCGCCATAAGCCACCACCTCCTTGATTTGCGGAAAGAACTTGAGTTTGTTCTCCACATACTTGGGCGCGAACATCGCACCATCAAAAGCCCCCCCCCTGATGCGGCCCACGTCTTTTACACGGTCAATGATCTTCAAGTGGCCGTGTGCGTCAATGAATCCCGCATCGCTGGTGCGGTACCAGCCATCCTCCGTGAGCACCTCGGCGGTGGCTTTGGGATTTTTGTAATATTCCTTGAGCAGTCCTTCGGACTTGACTAGAATTTCACCGTCGTCGGCGACCTTGATTTGCACCCCCTTGCAGGGCACGCCCACGGTGTCAGAACGGGCCTCATTGTCAGGCTGTAAACAAACAAACATGGCCGTTTCGGTGGAGCCATAGAGTTGCTTGAGGTTGATGCCAATGGATCGATAAAAGCTAAACAAATCCGGGCCAATCGCTTCACCTGCGGTATAAGCCACACGCACTTGACTAAAGCCCAAACTGTTACGCAATGGGCCATACACACACAAATTGCCCAAACCGTAGCACAAGGTGTTGAGTACGCCAACAGGCTTACCGCCCATGCGGCTTGGCCCCACACGCTGGGCAACGTCCATGAAATAGTGAAAGAGTTTGCGCTTGATGACTCCTGCATCTTCCATACGGATCATCACGTTGGTAAGCATGCTCTCGAACACACGCGGTGGCGCGAAGTAATAGGTGGGGCCAATTTCCTTGAGGTCAATCGCCACGGTACTGGCTGACTCAGGACAGTTCACCACATAGCCACACACGAGCCACTGCGCGTAGCTAAGGCAGTTTTGCCCGATCCAGGCCGGCGGCAGATACGCCAGCACTTCCTCATGCTCAGTGAGATGGTCAAACTCGGCACCGGCTTGGGCGCGATCCGTCAGCGTGTGATGGGTGTGAACCACACCCTTGGGCTGACCCGTGGTACCGGAGGTGAAAAATAAGGCCGCGACATCCGACGAATGACCCAGTTGAACTTGCTCGCTGAAAAAGTTCGGGTGCTGCGTGGCGAAAGCTTTGCCTGCGGTCAACAAATCATCGAACGCGCTCAGGCCGTTTACCTCGTAATTGCGCAAGCCACGAGGATCATCGTAAATGATGCGAGTCAACTGCGGACATTGCTCACGCACTTCCAGCATTTTGTCGACTTGCTCCTGATCTTCCACCAAAGCAAAGTGCACCTCGGCGTTTTGAATCGGGAACACACATTCAGCGGCCACGGAATCTTGGTACAGCGGCACGGGGATCGCGCCGAGCGACTGGGCAGCCAGCAAAGTTGCGTACAGACGCGGACGATTCGCCCCAATAACCACCATATGCTGGCCGCGCTGCAGCCCCGCCAGATGCAAGCCGCAGGCGACCGCTTTGACCAACTCGCTCATTTGAAGCCAGCTCAGGTTTTGCCAAATACCGTACTCTTTTTCGCGCATAGCGGGCGCAGTCGGGCGCTTGGCGGCGTGCTGCATGAGAAGTCGAGGAAAAGTCGTCTGCATTCCGAAATCCTGATGAGGGTGAGCAATGAACCGAACGCATCTTGCACCTTCATTTGACGTTATGTTGTCATTACGACGACAATCTAGGGTAGTCCCTAGTAAGTGTTTACCCTTGCTTCACTCCTTTCCCGGTCATGTCCTCAACGCCCACCCTGTTTCAACGTCGCCGCTCGCTCACCCCCGCTGAGTTAAGCGACATCCCTTGGCTGCAACACCTCTCGCCCGACGAACAAGCGATTGCTTTGACCGATCTCACCATCAGCCAGGCACTGCCGGGGGATCTGATTTGTCGCGTCGGTCGCCCGGTCACCTACTGGTTTGGCGTGGTCGAGGGGCTGCTCAAAATGAGCACCGACAGCGCCGACGGCCAACCCATGACCTTCACCGGCGTGCCTCCCGGCGGCTGGTTTGGTGAGGGCACGGTACTCAAGCGCGAAAGTTACCGCTACAACATCCAGGCCTTGCGCAAAAGCGAAGTGGCGGGCTTGCCGGTTGAGACCTTTCACCGCTTGCTAGACCACTCGCTAGGCTTCAACCGTTTTGTGATGAACCAGATCAACGAGCGGCTGGGGCAGTTCATCGCCGCACGCGAGATTGACCGCATGAACAACCCTGACCTGCGCGTAGCACGCAACTTGGCTGCGCTGTTCAACCCAGCCCTGTACCCCGGTGTGGGCGCGGTGCTTCGCATCACACAGCAAGAGCTGGCTTATCTGGTGGGCTTGTCGCGCCAGCGCGTGAATGAGGCGCTGACCACGCTGGAGGCACAGGGCGTGATTCGCGTGGAGTACGGCGGTGTTCGGGTGCTGGATTTGGCCGGTTTGCGCACGCGCAGCTTCAATGCGCAGGCGTCGTAGTGACCTACTGAATGGAGCAACGCAACACTTGACCTTGTTTCACGGGCCGCGCAAGCTGGCCTCGTTGAATGCCGGCGGCATTCCCATCAAAGCGATGGCGCTGTGAAGACGTTTGGCTTCAGCGTTTCCAATGATGGTGTTGCTCAAACAACCGAATGCGTTCGCAACCAATCTTTCAGCGCCGCATCCATGCGCGTCTGCCAGCCCTCACCGCTGGCCCGAAAGGCGGCGGTCACGTCGGGTGACAGGCGGATGGTGATGCGGTCTTTCACCACCTCGGCACGGGGGCGACCGCGTGGCCTGAGCATCGTATTGGCTGCCTTGGTGCCAAACAGCTCGGGTAGCACGTCCTTGGCTGGACGCGCACGCGCCATGTCCTGTGCCGTCCACTCGGGGTTGTCATGGTCAATCGATTCAGGGTTGGGTCGTTTTGGCATAAAGTTTTACCTCTCGCGGGTTGGCTTTGCGAAGGCTGATGATGTGTAGCATGCCGTCGCGTGGCGTAAAAATAGTGACATACAGCCTCTCTGCGATGTAACCGATAGCCCGAAAGCGGCGCTCACCATAGTCTGCGCGGGTGTCTTCATCAATGAGTGCGGCTGTCCAGTCCAACTCCGACACCTCATTGAAATCCAAGCCACGTTCCTGGACGTTTCGCTCATTTTTCGATGGATCAAAGCTCAGTTGCATCGTATTTATTGTATGCATATTAAATACGGGGTCAAGTTGAAATTTTGGACTAAGGACTTGAGTACGCTCGATAGCTTCAGTGACGGCGGGTTTGGTGAACTTGAACCTGACGCAAAATCAAAAGAACAGTGCGCAAGCCTTGCGAGTGTTTTCAAGGAGGACTCGACATGTATTTAAAACGGCTGACGATCTCAAACTACAAAAGCTTTTTCGAGCCGAAAGAGTTCAATTTCGAACCCGGCTTCAACGTTCTTTTGGGCGGTAATTCCAGTGGGAAAACGACGGTCTTGGAGGCCATCTGCTTTCACGAACAGCAAAACACGCCGCATCGCTCAATTCTCAACGCTACTGAGGTGGACACGTTGTTAGGGGGTGCGTCGGTTGCTGAGCGATGTTTTTCGGGGACTTTTGATGAGGTCAGAAAATTGGTGTCTCCTGGACAGGTGATGTTTGTTGGGCTTGGGGATCAGACTGGCCATTACTTCACACAAGACACGCAACTCATCATGCAACGTCTAGCGAGTGAGGAGTTGAGGTTTGATGAAAAAATGGATCATTCGGCTGGTAGATTTGCAAGGCTGAGTTTTGAAAATTGGCCCTCGGTGTGGCGTCACCTGGGTGGTAGCACGACATTCCCCGGATTGCAGGTGCCTGTTTCAGATGCGGCTGAAATGCAAATCAGCAACTTTGGCACAAGCGCAGGGGACTTGGATCAAATCTTTCAAAGATTGAGTAGCCGAATTTACAAATTTTCTTCAGAGCGTTCAGTTCAGCCTCGGTTCTCAAGAAAATACTTCGAACGTTCCTTCAGCTATTTGCCAGTTGGGTAGAACAAATCCACCCGATCCGTAATGACCCCATCCGTGCCCAAGTCGAATAGACGCTTCGCCGCAGCTTCGTCATTGACGGTGTAGCTCAAGCAGCGAAAGCCTGCGTTTCTGGCTTGGATGACGCTGGAGGTGTCCCACAGGGTGTGTTTACACACCACGGCGATGCAACCCAGGGCGAGGGCGGTTTCCAGCCAACCGGTCCACAGGGTGTCGAGCAGCAGGCCGCGTGGCAAGTGGATGGGCAATTCTGGCGCGGCATCGCGCGCACCTTCCAGCGCCGCCACATCAAACGAGGTGAGTAGGGGCGGTACAGCGGCGTCTTGCCACAGGCGGGCGGCGTGGCGGGCGACGATATCGCCGGTATGGCGCTCAGTGCCGGGCGTGGGTTTGATTTCGATGTTGAGGAGGCAGTCGTTGTGCAGGCAGAACTGCGCGATGGCGTCCAGGGTGGACAAGGGCTCGCCCGCGAAGGGGGGGGAATGCCAGGCTCCCGCGTCTAGCGTGCGCAGGGTGTCCCAGGGGTGCTCGCCCGCGATTTCGCTGGTCTGTGGGCCGAGGAGGACGGCGGCGTTGGTGGTGCGGGTTAGGGTGCTGTCGTGCAGTAGAAAGGGCAGGCCGTCGCTGGAGAGTTTGACGTCGCACTCGAACATGCGGTAGCCGTAGCCCGCGCCGATGCGAAACGCCGCCAGCGTGTTCTCGGGGGCGAGTTGGCCAGCACCTCGGTGGGCGATCCAGCGTGGGTAGGGCCAGTGTTCTGCGGTGACGATTTGGCTCACAGGCGCTTTCCCGTGGCCGCGTCAAACCAGTGCAGCCGCTCGGCTCGGGGGGTGATGTGCAGGTTGGAGCCGATGGCGGGCACGATGCCTTGCTCTTCCTCGGTGCGCACGATGATTTGCTCCCCGTCTAGGCGGGTGTAGAGCAGGCGTTCGGCGCCCAGCATCTCTACCGCTTCGACTTGCATCGTCCAGCCCGCGTCCGTGGACTGATCGCTGATTTGAAGATGCTCAGGCCGCACACCCAAGATGGCACCTGCACGACCGTGCGGCGCGCGGCGCAGCAGGTTCATGGGGGGTGAGCCGATGAAGCTGGCGACAAAGGTGGAGGCGGGCCGGTGGTACACCTCCTCGGGCGTGCCGAACTGCTCCATCACGCCCGCGTTCATCACGATCATGCGCTGGGCCAGCGTCATGGCTTCGACCTGGTCGTGGGTGACGAACAGCGAGGTGATGCCCAACTCGCGGTGCAGTTTCTGGATTTCCAGCCGGGTTTGGGCGCGCAGCTTGGCGTCCAGGTTGGAGAGCGGTTCGTCGAACAAAAAGACCTGCGGCTGGCGCACGATGGCGCGGCCCATGGCCACGCGCTGGCGTTGGCCCCCAGAGAGCTCGCGCGGTTTGCGTTGCAGGTAGGGTGCGAGCTCCAAAATCGCCGCTGCCTTGTCCACGCGCGCTTTGATTTCGTCTTTGGGTACTTTGGCAATCTTCAGGCCGTAGGCCATGTTGTCGAAGACGCTCATGTGCGGGTAGAGCGCATAGTTCTGGAACACCATGGCGATGTCACGCTCGGCGGGCTCCAACTGATTGACCACGCGTGGGCCGATGGA
>CANCDA010000150.1 GCA_947374705.1 Comamonadaceae bacterium
GCGATGACAGCAAAATCGCCCACCTCACGCAGCGCGAGCGCGAGCTGATTGACGCCATCGTCTCCAATCCATCGGCCAAATACATCAGCATTGCCGACCGGCTCCACATCAGCGAACACACGGTTCACAACCACCTGAGCAATATCTACAGCTACCCCTATGCGGCATCGCGCCTGGTGCCTGGGCGCTACATCGTGGTGTTCAAGCCCAACGTCAGCAACCCGGTTGCCGCCACAGCGCAGGCCCTGAACGGGACCGGCGGACAACTGCATCACACCTACAGCAACGCCATCAAGGGGTTTGCCGTCAGCCTGCCGGCGGCGGCACTGCCGGGTGTGCGCAACAACCCCAATGTGCTTTATGTCGAACAAGACCAGACGGTGGCGCTGAAGCAAGTAACTTCACCGCAAAGCTCGGCCACCTGGGGGCTGGACCGAATCGACCAAACCGATCTGCCCTTGAGCGGACAGTACACGTTCAACAACAGCGGCGCGGGCGTGACGGCCTTCATCATCGACACCGGCATTCGGGCAGACCACGCTGAATTTTCAGGCCGCGTAGGCGTGGGTTACAACGCCATTCCCGACACCAACGGCACCAATGACTGCAATGGTCATGGCACACATGTGTCGGGCACGGTGGGCGGCAGCACCTGGGGCGTGGCCAAGGCGGTGACCCTGATTCCGGTGCGGGTTTTGGACTGCACGGGCTCGGGCAGTTGGAGCGGTGTGATTGCCGGTATTGACTGGGTCGCTGGCAGCCCGCAGCGGCCCGCCGTGGCGAATCTGTCGTTGGGGGGGGGTGCATCAACGTCCGTGGATTCTGCGGTAGCGGGTGCCGTGGCCAAGGGCGTGGTCATGGTGGTGGCGGCAGGCAACAGCAACAACGACGCTTGCCTGTCTTCCCCGGCCCGTGAGCCAAGCGCAATCACGGTGGGGGCCACGACCGCCATTGACTATCGCGCGTCCTATTCCAACTTCGGGACCTGCGTGGACATTTTTGCGCCAGGCACTGGCGTCACGTCGGCCTGGTTCACCAGCACAACTGCCACCAATCTGCTGAGCGGCACCTCCATGGCTTCGCCCCATGTGGCCGGGGCTGCGGCGCTGGCGCTGGCAGCCAACCCGGCGGCCACACCAGCCACGGTGGCTTCGTTGCTGGTGTCCAGCGCCACACCCAACCGCGTTGTGTCAGCGTCTCTACCCACCGGCTCACCCAACCTGCTGGTCAACTCCCTTGGCAGCGGCGGTAGCAGTACGGCACCGCCCCCCACCGCCCTGACCGTGGCCTACAAGTCCATGAGCGGCAGCGCGACCAAGTCGGGCGGCAATTGGAAGGCCATGGCCGCTGTCACCGTGCGAGACGTCAACACTGGCGCAGCGGTGGCCAACGCCACGGTGGCGGGTAGCTTCTCGGTGGGTGGCTCTGGCAGCTGCGTGACGGGCAGCAGCGGGAGCTGCACGCTGAGCAGCGCCGCGCTCAAGTCCACAGCCACCTCCAGCACCACGTTCAGCGGCACAGGTGTCTCTGGCAGCAACCTCACCTACGACGCCAGCCAGAACTCGGTCAGCCAGATCATGATCAGCAAGCCGTGAAGGGGTGGCTGTGGTTTTACGAAAATGAAGAGCCTCAGGGCTATTTTGAGGGCAAATAACCACCCCGTTTAGCGGCGTGAAAGTCTTCGTCTTGCAGACGTGTTCCCGTGTCTAAAATGTCTGGCCTCATCAGGAAAGACAAGCCACCATGCCCCAGGGAACCATCCGCATTCGCGGAGCGCGACAACACAACCTCAAAAACCTCGATCTCGACATCCGCACGGGTGAATTGACGGTGGTCACGGGCCCCAGTGGCTCAGGCAAATCCAGCCTGGTGTTTGACACGCTCTATGCCGAAGGTCAGCGCCGCTATGTGGAGACCTTCTCGGCCTACGCGCGCCAGTTTCTAGACCGCATGGACAAGCCCGCCGTGGACAAGGTAGAGGGCGTGCCCCCGGCCATTGCCATTGACCAGACCAACCCGGTGCGCAGCTCTCGCTCCACCGTGGGCACGATGACGGAGATCAACGATCACCTCAAGCTCTTGATCGCGCGTGCGGCTTCTTTGTTTGACAAGCAAACCGCGCAGCCGGTGCGGCATGACACGGCTGAGACGATTTATACCGACATGCAAGCGCGCGCGCAGGCTGTGGGCGACCCACGCTTGGTCGTGACCTTCCCGGTGGAGTTGCCTGCCACCACGTCGGCCGATGAAGTCACGCAATGGCTCTCGCTCAGCGGCTTCACCAAAGTGCAGGCCGAGCGTGAAGTGGCCACTGTGACGGGACCGCGCAAACTGCTTGATGTGGTGGCCGATCGCTTTCGATTGGGCAACGCAGAAAAGGCCCGCGTCATTGAAGCCATAGAAGTGGCGCTTAAGCGCGGTAGCGGGCGCATGGCGGTGTATGTGTTGAACGATGAAGCTGAGTCTGTCCTTTGGAAATTCTCCACCGGCCTGCACTGCCCCGAGAGCGACCAGCGCTACACCGACCCCATCCCCTCCATGTTCTCCTTCAATTCGGCGGTCGGCGCTTGCGAAACCTGCCGGGGCTTTGGCCGCGTCATCGGGGTCGATTACGGTCTGGTGATTCCGGATGTCAAAGTGACGCTGCGTGCCGGTGCCATCAAGCCCATGCAGACCCCCGCCTGGCAAGAGGCGCAAGACGACCTCATGCGCCATGCCGAGGCCGCAGGCATCCCGCGCGACACCCCTTGGTACAAGCTCACGCCCGAGCAACAAGCCTGGGTCATCAACGGCTCACCCCACTGGAACGGCAAGTGGAACCAGCACTGGTTTGGTATCAAACGCTTCTTTGAGTACCTGGAGAGCAAAGCCTACAAGATGCACATCCGGGTGCTGCTGTCGAAGTACCGCAGCTACACGCCCTGCGGCATCTGCAGCGGTGCACGCCTGAAGACCGAGAGCCTGCTGTGGCGCATCGGAACGAAGGAAGATGCCGACGCGGTGCTAGAGCCCGCCCAACGCTTTATGCCCAGCGGCGTGACATGGACGCGCGCCCAGCTCGAAGCCCTGCCCGGCCTGTGCCTGCACGACTTGATGAAACTGCCGATTGAGCGCTTGCGACGATTCTTTGACAGGACGCGGGCTACTTCTCCCTCCCCCGCTGGGGGAGGGCAGGGGTGGGGGCTGCACGTGCCAACGCCAGGCCCCCATCCCCGCCTTCCCCCAGCGGGGGAAGGGGGCAGTCAGGGCGAGCAGCAGGCCCTAAAACTCCTACACAAAGAAATCAGCACCCGCCTCAAATACCTGTGCGACGTCGGTATTGGCTACCTCACGCTAGACCGCCAAAGCCGCACACTCTCCGGCGGCGAGGTGCAGCGCATCAACCTCACCACGGCCCTGGGCACTTCGCTGGTGAACACCCTGTTCGTGCTGGACGAACCCAGTATCGGCCTGCACCCGCGCGACATGCACCGCATCATCGAAGCCATGCAGCGCCTGCGCGACGCGGGAAACACGCTGGTGGTGGTGGAGCATGACCCGGCTGTGATGTTGGCGGCTGACCGCATGATCGACATGGGACCCGGCCCCGGCGAGCGCGGCGGGCAAATTGTGTTTGATGGCACGACCGATGATCTGCGTCACGCCGACACACTGACCGGGGCTTATCTCGGCGGGCGCAAGCAAGTCGGCATGGGCTTTCGACGCCTGGTGGTGGAGAACACGCCGCGTTTGATTCTGGAAGGCGTGACCGAACACAACCTCAAAGGCGTGAGTGTGGACATTCCTCTGGGGCGCCTGGTGTGCGTCACCGGTGTCAGTGGCTCGGGCAAGTCCACCCTGATCCAGGATGTGCTGGCTCCGGCCTTGATGCGTCACTTTGGCAAGGCCACCGATGCCCCCGGTGTGTTTGATCGCCTGCTGGGGGCCGAACAGCTTGGCGACGTGGTCTTTGTCGATCAATCGCCCATCGGCAAAACCGCACGCTCCAATCCCGCGAGCTACGTCGGAGCCTGGGATGCGCTGCGCGAGATTTTTGCCAATGCCGCCTTGTCGCGCCAACGCGGCTACACCGCCTCCAAATTCAGCGCTAACGGCGGCGATGGCCGCTGCCCCACCTGCGGCGGCTCAGGCTTTGAACACGTCGAAATGCAGTTCCTCAGCGACGTGTACCTGCGCTGCCAAGACTGCGACGGCAAGCGTTTTCGCCCTGAGATTTTGGAAGTGAGGATTGAACGAGTAGCGCCGATGCAGACACCCCCACCCCAACCCTCCCCCAGCGGGGGAGGGAGCAAGACACTCAACGTCGCCGACGTCCTAGACCTCACCGTCCACGAAGCCTCTCTCCTCTTCGCCAACGACCGCGACGTCATCCGCGCCCTACAGCCCCTGGTCGATGTCGGCCTGGACTACCTGCGCCTGGGCCAGCCCGTGCCCACGCTCAGCGGCGGTGAAGCGCAGCGCCTCAAGCTCGCAGGCTTTCTGGCGCAAGCCGCCAAAACCAGCAGCGCCAGCCGCCAGGCCATCGCCCGCAAAGGCACGCTCTTCCTGTTTGACGAGCCCACCACCGGCCTGCACTTTGACGACATCGCCAAGCTCATGCGCGCCCTGCGCAAGCTGCTGGACGCAGGCCATTCGATTCTGGTGATCGAGCACAACCTGGACGTGATCCGCGCCAGCGACTGGCTGATCGACCTCGGCCCTGAGGGCGGCGACGCGGGCGGCTTCGTTGTCGCCACCGGCACCCCCGAAGACCTGAGCCAACACCCCATCAGCCACACCGGCCAAGCCCTGCGCGAGTACGCGAGCACGCTAGGCACGGGCTCGCACCGCGTTGAGGAAAGAGTAAATTGGGGTCAGACCCCAATTCAGGACGGCCCTGTTTCCGGCAACAAACCCTCTCAAACGAAATTGGGTTCTGACCCCAATTTACTCGCTGCTGCCGGAGGAAACAACATCCAAATCATCAACGCCCGCGAACACAACCTCAAGTCCCTGAGCGTCAACATCCCGCGCGGCCAGTTCAACGTCATCACCGGCGTCAGCGGCTCCGGCAAGTCCACCCTGGCCTTCGACATCCTCTTCAACGAAGGCCAGCGCCGCTACCTGGAAAGCTTGAACGCCTACGCCCGCAGCATCGTGCAGCCCGCAGGTCGGCCCGAGGTGGACGCAGTCTATGGCATTCCGCCCACGGTGGCGATTGAGCAGCGCCTCTCGCGTGGCGGGCGCAAAAGCACGGTCGGCACCACGACCGAAGTCTGGCACTTCTTGCGTCTGCTCTACGTCAAGCTGGGTACGCAGCATTGCATCCATGACGGGGCTGCCGTGCAGCCGCAAACGCCCGACAGCATTGCCGCGCAATTGCTGACGAATTTTCGCGGTCAGCACATCGGCCTGCTCGCGCCGCTGGTGCTGAACCGCAAAGGTGTCTATACCGAGCTGGCCGACTGGGCGCGCCCGCGCGGCTACACGCACCTGCGGGTGGATGGCAACTTCTTGCCGACCACTAACTTCCCGCGCATTGACCGCTTCAAAGAACACACCATCGAGCTGCCCGTGGTCAGTCTGGACGTGACGCCCGACAACGAAGCCCTGCTGCGCGAGTGCCTGGCGCGTGCGTTGGAGCACGGTAAGGGTGTGCTCCATGTGTTGAGTGATTTGGGCGACTTGCATACCGCCATGCTGGATGGAACACCCACTGCAGGTATCGGCCAATTGCAGGTGTTTTCTACCAAACGAGCCTGCCCGATTTGCGCGACCTCGTATGCCGAACTGGACCCGCGACTCTTCTCTTACAACAGCAAGCACGGCTGGTGTCCGGACTGCGTGGGCACCGGCGTCAAGCTCAGCAAAGAGCAACGCAAGGTGTTTGACGATTCGGTGCGGGACGACGACAACAAGGGACGCGAGCAGACCTTTGGCGAGCCCGAGGTGGACGAGGTGCTGGACACCGCCTGCCCAAGCTGCGCAGGCACGCGCTTGAACGCCACCGCGCGCGCCGTGAGGTTCGGTGCGCAAGCCCC
>CANCDA010000151.1 GCA_947374705.1 Comamonadaceae bacterium
CGTGGGGCGCAGCGGCAGCGTTGTAAGCCAGCGCGTGCGGCAGCACGACGGTGTGGGTTTCGGCGTGTGGCAGGTTGAAGCTGCCGCCTAGGGTGTGGCACAGCTTGTGGTGCAGCGCCATGCCCGCATTGCCCAGCACGATGCCGCAGAGCCAGGCACCGTAAAGGGCGTCGCTGCGGGCTTGCAGGTTGGTCGAATCGGCGTGGATCACCGGCAGCGCACGACCCAAGGCCGTGATGCCTTCGACCGCCATCAAGTCCATGATGGGATTGCTGTCTACCGCGTACAGGCCTTCCGCCGCGTGGGCGATGGCGTTGATGCCGCTGGTCACACTCAGGCCCACAGGCAACGTCAGCGTCAACTCGGGGTCATAGATCACGGTGCGCGGCAGGATGCGCGGGTCTTTGCCGGTCTTCTTCATCCCGGCTTCGGTGATGCCGTAAATCGTCGTCATCTCCGAGCCCGCGTAGGTGGTGGGGATGGCGAGGATGGGCAGGCCTGAATCGAGCGCGATGGCCTTGCCCAGGCCCGTGGTGGAACCGCCGCCAATGGCCACTGCGCAGTCGGCCCCCAGCTTGTGCGCCAGCTCGCGCGCCTCGCGTGCCGTCTCAATCGGCACGTGCATCACAGCACGCGGGAAGATGCCTGCGGCACGGGGGCCCAGCAAGTCGGCAATGCGCTGCGCCTGGTCGGCCTGCTCGGGCGTGGAGAGCACCAGGGCGCGCTTGGCACCCATCAGCTCAATCTCACGTTCCAGGTGTTGCAGCGCGCCCAGGCCAAACACCACGCGGCCTGCTTGACCGTGGTAGACAAAGTTTTTGATGGCGTCAGTCATGACAACTCCGTAGCCAAACCCGCGCTGCGCTCCACCACACGAATGATGGCCGCGTAGTCCAGTGCGGCATCGCCCTGTGCAATCGCCGTTCGCATTAACTCTTGTGTCAACGTGGTTTGCGGCAAGGCAACGTGGTGGGTGGCAGCGGCAGCGGTGATCAAATCCAGGTCTTTGAGCATCTGCGGCACGGTGAAGGTGGGGGTGAAATCACGCTCGGCCAACTGCACGCCTTTGGCCTTGACGATGGGCGAGGCCACGGCGCTGGCGCAGAGCACGGCCCACATGTCGTGCCAGTCCAGCCCGCCCGCGCGGCCCAGCGTGAGGCCCTCGGCCAGCATGGCGCTGGTCTGCGCAATCATCAGGTTGACGACGAGCTTCATCAAGCGAGCTTGCTCCGCATCACCCAGGTAAAACTGATTCGGCCCAAAGGTTTGCAACAGCGGCAAGGCAGCGTCATAAGCCAAGCGCGGGCCAGAGGCCATCACGGTGAGCTGCGCGGCTTCGGCCATGTGGTTATTGCCCGAGACGGTGCAGCGCAGGTACTCGATGCCCGCTTCATGGCACTGGTCGGCTACTTGGCTGGAGGCGGTGGGCGACACGGTGCTGGTGTCGATGAAGATCGCGCCGCGCCGGGCGGTGTCCACCACCTGAGCGGCGACATCCAGCAAGGCATCATCGTCAGGCAGGGACGAAAAAATGAAGTCAGCCGCAGCCAGCTCGGCGCTCACGGCGCTCAACTCATCGGCCACCGACAGGCCGCGCTCATAGGCGAGCAACTGGCGCGTCTCGCTCGGGTCGCTCACGCTGATGGCGTGGCCTGCGGCCTTGAGGTGCGTGGCCATGGGCAAGCCCATCTTACCCATGCCCATGAAGTGAAGGTGTGAACTCATTGGGCTTTGAGGTTGGCGGCCTTGGCAATGCGCGCTGCCGTGTCCATCTCAGTCTTGATGTAGGCGTTAAAAGCCTCTGGGCTCATGGGGAAGGGGTCGGCCCCGAGCTTGGCCAAGCGCTCTTTGATTTCGGGGCTGGCCAGCGCTTTGAGCGCCTCGTCATGCAGTTTTTTGATGACGGCGGGCGGCGTGGCGCTGGGCGCAATCATGCCGACCCACAGGGTGTAGTCCGAGCCCGGCACACCAGCCTCAACACTGGTGGGCACTAGCGGTAAGGTGGCGGCGCGCGCCTTGGTACTAACCGAGAGCGCTTGCAACTTGCCGTCCTTGATGAGCGGCAGGGCAGAGGCCAAGGGCGCAAAGAACCAGTCGTTAGAACCACCGATGACGTTGCTCATCGCATCCGGCGTGCCTTTGTAGGGCACGTGCAGCGCGTCGATGCCGGTCTGCATGCGGAAGATTTCCGCGTTCATGTGCGTGGCACTACCCACACCGGCCGAGGCGTAGTTGAAGGTGCCGGGCTTGGCCTTGGCCGCTGCCACCAGATCGGCCTGCGTCTTCCAGCCCTTGGCGGGGTTGACCACCAGCACATTGGGTACGGCGGCCAGGGTGGTGATGCCGGTCAGGTCTTTGAGCGTGTCGTAGCCGGGGTTGGGGTAGAGCGCCGGGTTCAGCGCATGGCCAGAGGAGTGCACCAGGAGCGTGTAGCCATCGGGCTCGCTGCGTGCCACCTGGGCGGCGGCAATGGTGCCGCCTGCACCCAGCTTGTTCTCGATCACGATGGGCTGGCCCATGCTCTTGCCCATGGCGTCGCCCACGGTACGGGCCACGATGTCGGTGACGCTGCCCGCCGTGAAGGGAACAATGAACTTGATGGGCTTGCTAGGGTAGGTTTGGGCCAGCACCGCGCCGCTGAAGCACAACGCAGAAAGAAGCAGATAGCGTTTCATCATCGTTTCCTCTTTTATGAACAGGACAAACCCAGGGCTTGCGTGATCTTGGTGCCTGATGCCTGCAAGGCCGCCAGCTTGGGGGCCAGATCCACACCTAGCAATTGACCATGGCGCTTCTTCCAGCGCCCGGCCACCATCACGCTGTCGATATTGGCCAGCGCGGTCTGCATCACCACGCTGCTGACCGCGTCATGCACGGGCTGCATGTTGAGGTCGCTCGCGCGGATCAGCACCATGTCGGCCTGCTTGCCCACCGCCAGCGAGCCGATGCGGTGTTGCTGGCCCAACATCTTCGCGCCCTCGATCGTGACCCAAGACAGCGCTTGCCGTGTGGTGACCGTGGAGGTGGATGGGATGCTGCCCTGCGCCTCGCGGTGCGCCACATTGTCCAGGCTGCGCTGTATGCCCAGGGCGATGCGCGCCTGGCTCAACATGTCGCCGCTCATCACGCTCTCCAAATCAACACCGAGCGAAGGCGCGTGGCCCAGCGCCAGCAAGCGACCCGTGATGGGATGGCCGTGGCCTTGCGACATCTCGCTCTCGGCGGCGGCAGAAAAGCTCATGCCGAGTTCGCAAAAGCGCTTGAGTTGCGCGTCTGTCAAAGCATGGCCGTGCACGATGTTGACGTGAGGGCCGAGCAGGCTCTCGGCCTCCAACGCCTCCCAGCCCTCAGGCGTGCGCGCAGGCCCACCGCCTTGGTGCAGCGAGGCGATGATGCCAAGTTCTTTGGCCATGCGGAAATCGTGCAGAGCGACGTCCAGCGTCGAGTAATGTGGCCCGAGCACGGCGGCATGCACGCGCAGCAGCTCAGTGCCCTGATATTTGGCCAATAAGCGCTCAATCTCGGCGCGCGGGTGCGGCACCTCCCAAAAAGGGCGCTCACCCGGCTGGGGGTCGGGCTTGGGCGTGCCGTGGAAAAACTCGGCACGGATGCCGGATTCCAGCAGGCCGCCAATCGCCGCGTCGTTGTGCTCGGGCGTGCGGTTGTTATGGCACCAGTCGGCCAGCGTGGTGGTGCCGCAGTTGAGCTGGTTCAGCGCGCCCATCAGGGTGGCGATGTGCAGATCTTGCGGTTCGAACACCGTGGCCAAACCGGCGTGCATGTTCTTGAAATACTCCAACAGCGTCCAATTGGCCGCCACGCCCCGCAGCGCGGTCTGCCAGGTGTGCATGTGGGCGTTGATGAGGCCGGGGATGAGGATGCAACCTGCGCCCTCCACCACCTGCGCGTCGTCCACCTGCAAGTTCGGCGCAATCGCGCTGATGGTGTCGCCTGTCACCAGCACATCGGCGCACGGCAGGTCGCCCTGCGCGTCCATGGTGATGACGCTGGCACCGCGAATCAGGGTACGGTTCATGGCCTTGTCGAGACTTTATTGCGACTGCAAGCCGTCGTCGATGACCTTATTTTCTGACACCAGTGTCAAGCCCGCATCGGCGGCGGTCTCTTGCAAAAGGATGGCGAAATCAACGTCGTCATGACCGTGACCGACCATGCGCGCCACGCTCTCACGCGTAGCGGCGGCGGCGGGCATGGCCACGCCATAGGTCTTGGCCGCGGCCATGCCCAAGTCCATGTCCTTGAGCAAAAGTTTGGGTGTGAAGGTCACGTTCTCAAAGCTCAGGTTGGTGAGCACCGGCGTCTTGTAGCGCGTGTACATGGAGCCCAGCACCGAGTCGTTGATGCTCTCCAAAAACACATGGCGCGGGATGCCTGCTTTTTCAGCCAGCACGGTGATCTCGCACAGGTTCTGGATGATGACGCCGAACATGGTGTTGTGCGCGATCTTCCAGACCCGCGCCAACTCGCCCTCACCCACCCACATCACCTTGCGTGCCATGGCCTGCAAATAGGGCTCGACCGAGGTGTACAAATCTTTGGGGCCAGAGGACACCATCAGCAGCTTGCCCGCCTTGGCCACCTTGGCATTGCCCGAAACGGGAGTGCACAGATAGGCAACGCCCAGAGCTTCCAACTGTTCGCGGATTTCCGCTGAGCCTTCTTGCGAGATGGACGAGCTATCAACCACCACCTTGGGCAGTGTCTTGCCGGTGACCAAGCCGCCCGCGCCAAACAACACCTCTTTCAAGTCGTCGGTGGTGGACACCATTGTGAACACGGCGTGGCAGCCCGCCAGGTCGAGTTTGCTGGTGGCAATGGTTGCGCCGTATTCTTTCAAAGGATCGGCCTTGGAAGCCGTGCGGTTCCACACGCTCACCGGGTGACCGGCCTTGAGCAAGCGTTTCACCATGGCCTCGCCCATGCGACCCAAACCAATCCATCCAATGCTGTTTGTCATGTTGTTAACTCTCTATTTAAAAATGTCGTCGTCTCGATTCAATCAATCCACCTTGGCCCCGGTCTGCTGCACCACCCCGGCCCACTTCTTGGCCTCGGTCGCGATGTAAGCGTCCAGCGTGGGCCGGTCCATGCGGATGGCTTCGAGGGATTGGGCGGCGAAGCCTTCGTTGATGGTCTTGTTTTGCACAATTTTGTTCACCTCGGCGTTCACGCGATCCAACACGTCAACGGGCGTGCTGGCGGGGGCCAGCATGGCGAACCAGGTGTTGGCTTCAAAGCCGGGGTAGCCCAGCTCAGCAATGGTCGGCACGTTGGGCAGAGCGCTACTGCGCTTGGCACTGGTCACGGCCAGCGGGCGCACCTTGCCCACTTTGGCCAGTTGCACCACCGGCGGGATGGAGGTGGAGCCGACCGGCACTTGGCCGCTCACCACTGCGTTGGCCGCAGCCGCAGGCGAGAAAGGCACGTGCTGAATGTCCACCTTGGCCAGGTTGCGAAAAAACAGCTCGGCCCCCAAGTGCGTGGTGGTGCCGTTGCCTGAGGACGCATAGCTCAATGACTCGGTCTTGGCCAGCGCCAGCAGTTCTTTGATGTCATTGGCCTTGACGGAAGGATGCACATAAATGATGTTGGGCGACACCGCGCCCATGGCCACACCCGTCAGCTCTTTGCCCACCTCGTAACCAGCCTTGGTGTAGAGCGAGGGGTTGACCGAGTAGGCCACGCTGTGCATCAAAAACGTGTAGCCATCCGCCGCAGCGCGGGCCACGGCGACCGTTCCGATATTGCCGCCCGCACCAGGGCGGTTTTCAATCACCACCGGCTGGCCGAGGGCCTCAGCCAAGGGTTGCGACAGGGCACGCGCCACGATGTCGGTGGAGCT
>CANCDA010000152.1 GCA_947374705.1 Comamonadaceae bacterium
TGACGCTCACTTTGACGCCACCGCCAGCGCGTCGCTCTGATTGAGATTGAACCTTCATGAACGCTAGCGCCATCCTCCTCATCTCCGCCTGCATTTACCTGGCCATCGGTGTCCCCGTGGCTTTTGCCCTGGGCCTGTCCACCGTCACAGCGTTGCTGGTGTCGGGCAACTTTCCGCTGCTGGTGCTGCTGAAAGAAACCTTCACCGGTATCGACAGCTTTCCGCTCATGGCCGTGCCGTTTTTCATCCTGGCGGCGGAGCTGATGAGTGGCGGTTCTCTCACCGAAGTTCTTCTCAAGTTTGCAGGCCAGTTTGTGGGACACAAGCGCGGGGGCCTGGGTTACACCAACGTGGTGTCGCTCACCTTTTTCTCGGGCATCTCAGGCTCTGCTTTAGCGGATGCCGCAGGCCCCGGCTCGATGCTGATTCGCATGATGGACAAGGCGGGCTATGACCGCTCCTACGCGGCAGCGCTGACCGCCTCGACCGCCATCGTGGGGCCGATCATTCCGCCCTCAATCATCATGATCATTTATGCCTTGGCAGATGACCGGGTATCGGTGGGCGCCTTGTTCATGGCGGGTTTGATCCCTGGTGTGCTCATTGCGGTGGCGATGTGTGTCGTCAATTGGTACATCTCCAAACAGCGCAACTACCGGGGTGACAACGAGTTCCCAACACGCAGCGAAATGTGGCGCACCACATGGCGGGCCATGCCGGCGATTTTGTTGCCGGTCATCATCTTGGGTGGCATGCGGGCGGGCTGGTTCACGCCCACAGAAGCTTCGGTCGTTGCCGTGTTCTACGCGCTGCTGTGTGGCAAATACGTGTATCGCACGCTGGAGTGGAAAGCCGTGCCCGACATCTTGTCGCGCTCCGCCTTGCTCACGGCCTCGGTGCTCTTGATCATCGGCATGTCTGCCTCTTTCGCCTGGATTTTGACGATTGAGGGCGTGCCACAAATTGTCGCCAACTGGATTGTCGATATGCATTTGACGCCTTGGACGTTTCTGATCGTCGTCAATGTGTTCCTCTTGCTGTTTGGCATCTTCATTGAGCCTTTGCCGGGCGTGATGGTGTTGGTGCCCATCCTCGCGCCCGTGGCGGCTCAGGTGGGCGTGGAGCCGATCCACTTTGCGATGGTGGTGATCTACAACCTCACGCTGGGCATGATCACACCGCCGGTGGGGGGCTTGTTGTTTGTCACCTCCAATGTGTCGCGTGTGCCCTTGTCAGACTTGACCCGTGAGCTCACGCCGTTCTTGTGGGCGCATGGTGCGGTGTTGATGATTTTAACGTTCGTGCCTGCGCTAAGCAACTGGTTGCCTCATGTCATGGGGTTCAAGTAAATCCCCTCAATGATGACTAGCGATGTCTCGTTCACTTTGCGTCTGACTACTGCTTCGTGGGCTTTCTTGTCACGCGCTACGTCCTCGCGAGATCAGGGCAGCACCGCACTCTGTTCCGCGAATGTCCTCCGCCCTGATCTTGCGGACGTGGTGGGTACTCAAACTTTGCGTGCTACCGAATCGATTCAAAGCGAGTGCTTGGTATTCAACCGTCGAGTACGCACCGTTTTCGCTGCCCTGGCGCTTGGGGTGAATGGCGTAGCGAAATCAAGGAGGAGCCCGAAGGGCGGGGGACATTCGCGTAGCCATTTACCCCAAGTGCCGGGGCGTACAAAAGCAAAAGAAGTGAAGGTTTCCCCATGAACGACAGAATCTACGCCCGCTATTGGCTTGAAACCGGCGACGACCCCCTGCGTGCTGCGCAGGTCATCGCAGGTGAACAATCCAGTGGCACCTTTCTCAAATTGGCCACTGAAACCCCCGCACTCAAGGCCCGCTCGGGTGCCCGGGTGGAGTCACTCCAGGTGCTGGAGACCATGGCCGAGCCCAGCTTGCCCGGCGGCATGAAATCGAGCACCTACACGCGTTGCCTGATGGAGTTGTCCTGGCCGCTGGAAAACTTAGGCCCCTGTTTGCCCACCTTGATGGCCACAGTGGCCGGTAACTTGTTTGAGCTGGCCCAGGTCTCTGGCCTTCGTCTTTTGGATTTGAAACTGCCGCCAGCCTTTGCCAAAGCCTACCCCGGCCCAGCGTTTGGCATGGCGGGTACTCGGCGCTTGAGCGGTGTGATGCAAGGCCCCTTGATTGGCACCATCATCAAACCCAGCGTGGGCCTCAATGCGGCTGAAACTGCCGAGCAAGTGCGCATGCTGGTCGATGGCGGCATTGACTTCATCAAAGACGACGAACTCCAGGCCGATGGCAGCTACTGTCCGTTCAATGACCGGGTGGCCGCTGTGATGCGTGTGGTGAATGAGGCTTCGCACAAGACCGGTCGCCAGGTGATGGTGGCTTTCAATATCACCGGCGATTTAGACCAGATGCGGCGTCGCCATGATTTTGTGCTGAAGCACCAAGGTACGTGTGTGATGGTGTGCCTGAACTCGATAGGACTCACGGGCCTGCTGGCTTTTCGGCAGCACAGTGCGCTGCCCATTCACGCGCACCGCGCTGGCTGGGGCTATTTGAGCCGCAGTCCCTACCTGGGCTGGGACTTCGCGGCATGGCAGCAGATATGGCGTTTGGCGGGGGTGGACCATTTGCATGTGAACGGCTTGCGCAACAAATTCAGCGAGCCCGATGCGATGGTGGTGGCCGCAGCGCGGTCGGTGGTGACGCCGCTGTTTGACGACGCACCCATGCAAGCCGTGCCGGTGTTCAGCTCGGCCCAAACCGGCTTGCAGGCGCATGACACGTTTGCGGCGCTGGGCCATGCGGATTTGATTTGTACCGCTGGCGGGGGGATTTTTGGCCACCCAGACGGCATTGCCGCAGGCGTGACGGCGCTGCGTCAAGCCTGGGAAGCGGCGCAAGCCGGTGTTGATTTGGCCAGCTATGCGGCAGACCGACCCGCGCTGAAACGCGCCTTGGGCTTTTGGTGAATGCCATGACGCACCCGCCACAGTCCTGGCCCGATGGCCTGTTGCTCAGCTATTACGGCGACGACTTCACCGGCTCCACCGATGTGATGGAGGCGTTCACCGCCGCCGGTGTGCCGACGGTGCTTTTTCTGGCACTGCCGCGTGTTGATGAGCTGGAGCGCTTCAAACACATGCGTTGCGTGGGGTTGGCGGGGCAGTCACGTGGCAAGAGCCCGCAGTGGATGCAGCGTGAACTGCCTGCGGTCTTCGCGCGGCTACAGCAACTCGGTGCGCCGGTTTTGCAATACAAGGTGTGCTCCACCTTTGACTCGTCGGCCACGGTGGGCTCGATCGGTCAGGCGATTGATCTGGGGGTTCAAACGACCAAGGCGCGCTGGTCGCCCATGGTGGTGGGTGCGCCCCGGCTCAAGCGCTACCAGGTGTTTGGCCATTTGTTCGCGGGGGCCAATGGCGCGGTGCACCGCATCGACCGCCACCCCACCATGTCGCGCCACCCGGTCACGCCCATGCAAGAAGGGGATTTGCGCCTGCACTTGGCGCAGCAAACCCAGCGACGCATTGCGCTGATTGATTTGTCAGAGCTGGCTGATGGCTTGGGGCAAGCGCGCTGTGCCGCCTTGCAAGGAGAGGATCAACCGGTGGTGATGGTGGATGTCACGGACATGGCGACCCAAATTGAAGCGGGCCGCCTGGTGTGGGAGAACCGAGGCCAAGGCCTCTTCAGTGCCTCTTCTTCGGGCTTGCAATATGCGTTGACCGCTTACTGGCGGCAACAGGGTTTGATTCCGCAAACCCCAAGCTTGCCAACGGCCAAGGAAGTCCCCTGCATTGCCGTGGTGAGCGGGAGTTGTTCGCCCATGAGTGCGACCCAAATTCAATGGGCCCGCGCCAACGGGTTTGACACGGCGCGGCTGGATATTGCGAAGTGTCTGGATGCCGAGCAAGCCGAGGCAGAAATGGAGCGTCTGGTGCGCGGTGCCTTGGCGGCGATGGCCCAAGGCGTGTCACCCCTCATCTTCTCCGCCGAGGGGCCGGATGACCCGGCGGTGCTGAGCTTTGAGGCGCTGGCAACCCAGGCCCGGCTTAGCAAAAGCGATGCAGCAGACCGTGTGGGCCAGGTGCTGGCCGAGATCATGCGGCAGCTATTGGATCGCTCCGACCTGCGTCGCATCGTGGTGGCGGGTGGGGACAGCTCAGGCGCGGTGGGTAGCCATTTGGGCCTGCGTGCGTTGACGGTGGAGGCGGGCATGGCACCGGGCGTTCCCCTGTGTCGCGCCTGGTCAGATGACCCTCGCCGTGATGGCTTGGAGGTCGCGCTCAAGGGTGGGCAACTGGGTGGCCCCAGCTTTTATGGCCAAGTTCGCTCGGGGCAGTTTGCCTGATGTTGGCCTAAGCTGGCTTGATGTTAGATTCATCCCATGATTCTTGAACCCATCCAAAGACGAAAGCTTTACCAGGAGGTGCTGGATCGCCTCATGCAGCGCATCGAGCGTGGCGAAATCGGCCCCGGTGGCCAACTGCCATCCGAGCGCGAGCTGATGGAGGTGTACGGCGTGGGTCGCGTGGCGGTGCGTGAAGCCTTGCAAGAATTAGCGCGCTCGGGGATTGTTGAAATCTCGCATGGTGAGCGGGCGCGGGTGGTGGTGCCGACGGCGCATTTGTTGATTGACCAGATTGCGGGCGGTGCGCGCCATTTGTTGCGCATGCAACCCGAAACATTGGATCACCTGAAAGAGGCCCGGCTGTTTCTGGAGACCGGCATGGTGCGGCTGGCCGCTGAAAAAGCCAACGCAGAAGATGTGGCGCGTTTGCAGGCACGGCAAGAAGAACACCGCGCCTCAATGGTTAATCTGGATCAGTTCATGAAACAAGACATGGCCTTTCACCGGGAGATTGCGCGCATCAGTGGCAACCCGATTTTCCCCGCCATTGTTGAAGCCTTGTTCGGTTGGGCGAGTGCCTATTACCAGTCGATTGTGCGTGCCCCTGGGGCGGAGGAGCTTACCTTGTTGGAGCATCAAAAAATCATCGACGCCATTGCCGCGAAAGATGCCGATGCGGCCGTCAAAGCCATGAGTGACCACCTGAATCGCGCCAACGAGCTGTACCGACAAGCTGATCTTTGACGCACACTGGCCGATAGGGCGTGGCCCATAATGCCGCCATGATTCGCCTACCCATCCAGGACTTCATTCACCGGGTCAATCTCAAGCTCATGTCCTGGGTGCGCCGCCTGGGTGCGCGGGCTTACCTTATTTTTGGGCTGGTTTTTTCAGTGGTGATCGTGGCCGATTGGGGGGTGCAGGGCTTTGTCTCGGGTGCGGAAATTCGCCTGTTTGACACCTTGATCTCCAAGCGCATCCTCACACCTCGGCCTGACCCGGACATCGTCATTCTCGACATTGACGAAGCCAGTCTGTCGGGCATGGCCACGCAACACGGTCGCTGGCCTTGGCCCAATCAGGTCTTTGGTGATTTGGTGCGCAGCATTGAGGCGCAACAACCCAAGGCCATCGTCTTTGACATTCTTTTCTCTGACCGCGACAGCCACCGAGCCGACAGCGACGCCGCTTTCAACGCGGAAATTGCCAAATCAAAAACCACTTTTTTCCCCATGTTGCGGCTGGACCCGCAGAACGACAAACTCAGTCGCATTCCGGTAGGCGCCTTGCCCGGGGTGAGGCCATTGAGCGCCGACTTGCCCGCCCCCGATCTGCAAGCTCCGATAGCGATCATCCTGCCCAAGGTGCCCGCAGCGATTGACAACGGGCGGCTGGGCACGCACCAGGTTCACCCCGACCCCGACGGCATCATTCGCCGCTACCCGAGTTGGCTGGTGCACGCAGGCTGGCGCATCCCCTCGCTGCCGCAGCGTATGGCGGAAGA
>CANCDA010000153.1 GCA_947374705.1 Comamonadaceae bacterium
CAGCAGTTCGTCTTCCTTGAAGGGCTTTTCGATGAAATCGAGCGCGCCCTTTTTCATCGACGACACGGCCATTTGCACATCGCCGTGGCCTGTGATGAACACGATGGGCAACGGGCTCTTGCGCTCGATCAGCCGGTCTTGCAATTCGAGGCCGCTCATGCCGTCCATGCGGATGTCGGCCAGCACGCAGGCCACCTCACGCGGGTCGAAGCGCGACAGGAAAGACTCCGCCGAATCCTTCCTGTCTCGCTACGACCCGCGCGAGATCGCCTGCCTGATCGTCGACATCCGCATGGGTGGCATGACCGGGCTGGAACTGCAGGACCGGCTGATCGAACGCAAGTCGCCCCTGCCCATCGTCTTCATCACCGGCCACGGCGACGTGCCCATGGCGGTGGACACCATGAAAAAAGGCGCGATGGATTTCATCCAAAAACCGTTTAAAGAAGATCAATTGGTGGACCTGGTCGAGCGCATGCTGGCCCAGGCCCGTGAGACCTTCAAAGACCACGAACAAGCCGCCAGCCGAGGTGCCTTGCTCGCCAAACTCACGGTGCGTGAGTCTCAGGTGCTGGACCGTATCGTGGCGGGGCGCTTGAACAAACAAATCGCCGACGACCTGGGCATCAGCATCAAAACGGTAGAAGCGCACCGCGCCAACATCATGGAAAAGCTCAACACCAGCACCGTGGCCGATTTGCTGAAAATTGCTTTGCAACAAACACCCGCCAGAGTTTGAAATGACGATCTCCCGCAACAGCCATCTGATGGATGGCATCGCCCTGTCCAAACACCTGCGTCACGACATCGCCCGCCGCGCCGCCGCCCTCACCGCGCACGACATCACGCCCGGCCTGGCTGTCATCTTGGTGGGCGACAACCCCGCCTCTCAGGTCTATGTGCGCAACAAGGTCAAGGCCTGCGCCGATACCGGCCTGCATTCCGTACTGGAAAAATACCCCGACAGCATGGGCGAAGCCGAGCTACTGGCCCGCATTGAGGCGCTTAATCACGACGCCAGCATCCACGGCATCTTGGTGCAGTTGCCACTGCCTGCGCACATTGACGCGCACAAGGTGCTGGAGGCGATCTCTCCCGCCAAAGACGTGGACGGTTTTCACGTGGCCAACGCAGGCGCGCTCATGGTCGGCCAACCCGGCTTTTGGCCCTGCACGCCTTACGGCTGCATGAAGCTGCTGGAGTCCATTAACTACGAGCTCAAGGGCAAACACGCCGTGGTCATTGGCCGCTCCAACATCGTGGGCAAACCCGTGGCGCTGATGCTGCTGCAAAAAAATGCGACCGTTACCGTCTGCCACAGTGCCACCGCCAACCTGAAGGCCATGACACTGCAAGCCGATGTGGTGGTGGTGGCCGTAGGCAAGCGTAACGTCCTCACCGCTGACATGGTCAAACCCGGTGCGGTGGTGATTGACGTGGGCATGAACCGCAACCTTGAGGGCAAGCTCTGCGGCGATGTGGACTTTACCGGCGTGCGCGAGGTGGCAGGCTTCATCACCCCCGTGCCCGGTGGCGTGGGCCCCATGACCATCACCATGCTGCTGGTCAACACGCTGGAGGCTGCTGAACGCTTGGCCCATGCGAAAGCCGCATCATGAGCACCGCCAAATTCAACGCGAATCCCCTGCTCGACTTCGCCGATCTACCCCTGTTCGACCAGATCAGCCCAGCCCATGTGGCCCCAGCCATCGACACCCTGCTGGCCGCGGCCAGCACCGCGCTAGAGACCGTGACAGCCCCCAGCTTTCCCGCCGAGTGGACAGCCATTGCCAAGACGCTGGACGTGTCCACAGAGCAGCTTGGACATGCCTGGGGCGCTGTGAGCCACCTCAACAGCGTGGCCGACACGCCCGAGCTGCGCGCCGCCTACAACGAAGCACTGCCCCGCGTCACCGAGTTCTGGACGCGCCTGGGCGCAGACGAGCGCCTGTACGCCAAGTACAAAGCGATTGACCCCGCCACGCTGAACACCGAGCAACGCCAAGCCCATAAAAACGCCATGCGCGACTTTGTGCTGGGCGGTGCTGACCTGCAAGGCACGGCCAAAGCGCGCTTTGCGGACATCCAAGAACAACAAGCCAGCCTGAGCCAAAAGTTCAGCGAAAACGCGCTGGACGCCACCGACGCCTACGCCTATTACGCGAGTGAAGCCGAACTGGACGGCGTACCGGACGACGTCAAGCAAGCCGCGCTGACGGCGGCCAAAGCCCAAGGCCAAGACGGCTACAAACTCACGCTCAAAATGCCCTGCTATTTGCCCGTGATGCAGTCGGCCAAAAGCAGCGCCTTGCGCCATACGCTGTATCGCGCTTATGTGACGCGCGGCTCGGATCAGGCCGAAGGCGAGGCGGTGAAGTTCGACAACAGCGCGCTGATCGGTCAAATTCTGGCCCTGCGCCAAGAAGAAGCACGGCTCCTGGGCTATGCCAATTTTGGCGAAATCTCGGTCATCCCCAAGATGGCCGAGTCACCCCAACAGGTGGTGAGTTTTCTGCGTGACCTGGCGGCTAAGGCACGCCCTTATGCCCAGCAAGACGTGGCCGATCTGCGTGACTTTGCTGCTTCGCAACTCGGTCTCAAAGACCCACAAGCCTGGGACTGGCCCTTCATCAGCGAGCGCCTCAAGGAAGCCCGCTACGCCTTCAGCGAGCAAGAGGTCAAGCAGTACTTCACCGCGCCGCGCGTGCTGGCGGGTTTGTTTAAAATTGTCGAGACGCTGTTTGAAGTGTCCATCCGCCGCGACACTGCCCCCGTGTGGCATCCGGCCGTTGAGTTTTACCGTATTGAGCGGGGCACGGAATTGATCGGCCAGTTCTACCTGGACCAACCCGCCCGCACTGGCAAACGCGGCGGCGCCTGGATGGACGGCGTGCGCTCACGCTGGCTGCGCCCTGACAACGGTCAATTACAAACGCCCGTCGCCCACCTGGTATGCAACTTTGCCGAAGGAGTCAACGGCCAGCCCGCTTTGTTGATGCATGACGACGTGATCACCCTCTTCCATGAGTTCGGCCACGGCCTGCACCACATGCTCACTCAGGTGGACGAGCACGCGGTCTCGGGTATCAGCGGTGTGGAGTGGGACGCGGTGGAGTTACCCAGCCAGTTCATGGAAAACTTCTGCTGGGACTGGAGCGTCCTACAGCCCATGACCGCTCACGTGCAAACCGGCGAGCCCTTGCCGCGCACTCTGTTCAACAAAATGCTGGCCGCCAAAAACTTCCAGAGCGGCATGCAGACCCTGCGCCAGATTGAGTTTGCGCTGTTCGACATGCTGATGCACACCGAGCACCCGCCCGAGCAAGACATCATGCCCTTGCTGGACCTGGTGCGTGCCGAAGTGGCCGTGCTGCAGCCCCCGGCTTGGAGCCGCACGGCGCACACCTTCAGCCACATTTTTTCGGGGGGCTACGCGGCCGGCTACTACAGCTACAAATGGGCCGAGGTGCTGAGCGCCGATGCCTATGCTGCGTTTGAAGAAACAGTGGGTAACGACGGCTTGCCCAATGTGCAGACCGGCCGACAATACAGGCAGTCTATTTTGGAAGCGGGCGGCAGCCGCCCAGCGATTGAATCCTTCAAGGCATTTCGGGGCCGTGAACCCAGCTTGGACGCCTTGTTGCGACACCAAGGCATGGCATCTCTTTAAGACACGAAAGGCAAGGCACGATGAAAGCATCCGTTTGGACCACCAGCACAGCGCTGACCGCGTTGCTCACGTTCGTGGCATTGGCAAGCCCACAGGTGCAAGCGCAAGCCGTCTTTCGCATTGTTGGGCCAGACGGTCGCGTCACCTTCTCCGACAAACCACCCGCACCCTCAGACAAAGCCACCAAGCTCGACTCATCAGGCCGCGCCGGTGCGGTTGCCGGGGCCGAGTTGCCTTTCGAGTTGCGCGCCATCACCAGCCGCTACCCGGTCACGCTGTACAGCGGTGATGGCTGTGAGCCCTGTAACAACGGTCGAGCCATGCTGGCGAGTCGTGGCATCCCCTTCACCGAGCGCACTGTCACTACGCCACAAGACGGCGAAGCGCTGCAAAAACTCAGTGGAGGTGCCACGCTGCCTTTATTGACCATCGGGGGGCAAAAAATCAAAGGATTTCAGTCCAATGATTGGACTCAGTTTTTGGATGCCGCAGGCTACCCCGCCACGTCAATGTTGTCGGCCAGCTACCGCAACCCGCCGCCCTCGCCCTTGGTACCGGTGAGCAAACCCATCCCCATCGGTGCGCCTGAGCCCGCCTTTGCACCGCCACCACCGCCACCCACCGCCAACAGCCCAAGCAACCCCGCTGGTATCCGGTTTTAAGCGGACCCGGCGCTGCGTTTGCGCGGGACACTCAATACGTCAGCGTCACAACGCCCTGAGGCGTTCCCAGCAAGCACACTTGCGCCCGCTGGTGCGCGAAGACACCCACCGTCACCACGCCAGGCCACTGGTTCACGATAGATTCAAACGCCAGTGGGTCTGTAATCTGCAAGCCCGTCACATCCAAAATGTGCTGGCCGTTATCGCTCACCAAGGGCTGGCCATTCTTCAAACGCAGCGTCGCCACGCCACCCAGGGCCGCAAACTGGCGCGCCACACGTTGAGCCGCCATCGGTATCACCTCTACCGGCAGGGGAAATTGGCCCAGGGTCTGCACCCGCTTGGACTCATCGGCAATGCAGACGAACTGTTTGGAAAGCGCCGCCACGATCTTCTCCCGAGTGAGCGCCGCACCGCCGCCTTTGATCATGTAGCCGTGCCCGTCAATCTCGTCCGCCCCGTCGATATAGACCGACAGCGCGTCCACCGCGTTGGCGTCAAACACCGGGATGCCCAAAGCCTGCAAACGCTCGGTGCTGGCCACCGAGCTGGACACCGCGCCCTTAATTTGCCCCCTGATGCTGGCCAGCGCATCAATGAATTTATTGACTGTAGAGCCCGTACCAACGCCCACAATTTCGCCAGGCACTACGTATTTCAGGGCCGCTTGGCCGACTTGGGTTTTGAGTTCGTCTTGGGTGAGCATGGGGATGAAAAATCAGTTTAGAAAAATGAAGATTGAGGAATTATCCAGGGCTTGCAGCAGGTCGTCGGCTTGTCAAGCGTAGCGGCCTTCAATCTCATCAAACAAGGTTTTTTGCACCAAGGCTTGCCGCTGCTCAAAGGTGGCCACCAAGCCAGAGTCTTCTCGCAATTCACCGTGTTGTTGCAAATGCTGCAAGGCCTGCGTCATGCCATGCACTGCGCCCTGTAGCGCTGCATTGGCGTACAGCACCAGGCCAAAGCCCATGGCGGCAAACTCGGCTTGGGGCAGCGTCGGTGTCTTGCCCCCAATCACTACATTCACAATCTGCGGGCAAGCCAACTCGCGGGGGATGCGGTGCAACTCTTCAAGGCTGGCCGGTGCCTCCACAAAGGTGATGTCCGCCCCGCACTCGGCAAACGCAGCGGCGCGCGCCATGGCGTCATCCATACCGTGCACGGCCCGCGCATCAGTGCGGGCGATGATGAGAAAGTCGCAGTGCTCGCGGGCGTCCACTGCAGCCTTGATCTTGCCCAGCATTTCATCCTTGGCAATCACGCTTTTGCCAGAAAAGTGCCCGCATTTTTTGGGCATGATTTGGTCTTCGAGCTGAACGGCATTGGCCCCGGCCCGCTCCAGGGCGCGCACGGTGTGACGCACATTGAGGGCATTGCCAAAGCCGGTGTCGGCGTCCACGATGATGGGCAAGTCCACCGCGTCGCGCGTGGCGGCGGTGTGCTGCACCAAGTCACTCAGGCCAATCAAGCCCAAGTCCGGCATGCCGTAAAA
>CANCDA010000154.1 GCA_947374705.1 Comamonadaceae bacterium
GAATTAAAACCCGAACCAAACCCACTGCCAAAGCCCGGATTTTTAGGGGTGATCCATTTAAGCGCCGTCTCAGGCAGCTCATCAAAGAAACGGCTCTTCAGGTTGTAGCGGGTCTGGCCGTGCAGCATGCGGGTTTGCGAGTGGCTCAGGTACAGGCGCTTGCGGGCGCGGGTGATGGCCACGTACATCAGGCGGCGCTCTTCCTCCAGGCCTTCGTAGTCGCTCATGGCGTTTTCATGCGGGAACAAGCCCTCTTCCATGCCGCCGATGAACACCGCGTCAAACTCCAGCCCCTTGCTGGCGTGCACCGTCATGAGCTGGATGGCGTCTTGCCCGGCCTGGGCCTGGTTGTCGCCGGACTCCAGCGCGGCGTGGGTTAGGAATGCGGCCAGCGGGCTCAAGGTTTCGCCGGTTTCAGCGTCTGGTGCCAAGTCTTCGGCGGATGGGTCAATGCCCTGACTGGTCGGCGACTGCGTCAACGGCTCACCCCACTCATCCACCGGCAGTGCCACGGCATCGCGGCCAAAGCCCTCTTGGGTGACAAAGCTCTCGGCGGCGTTGACCAGCTCCTCCAAGTTCTCAATGCGATCCGCGCCTTCTTTCTCGGCGCGGTAGTGGGTGAGCAGGCCGCTGTGGTCCAGCACCAGGTCGATGATCTCGCGCAGGTTCAAACCCGTGGTCTGCTCGCGCAGCACGTCGATCTTGGCCACAAAGGCGCTCAAGTTGGCCCCGGCTTTGCCGGGAATGGCGCTGACGGCCGCGTGCAATGAACAGCCCTTGCCGCCATCAAATGCGCGCGCCGCATCTTGCAATTGTTCAATGCTGCGCGCACCAATGCCACGCGGCGGGAAGTTCACCACGCGCATAAAGCTGGTGTCGTCCACCGGGTTCTCTAGTAAACGCAGGTACGCCAATGCGTGCTTGATCTCGGCCCGCTCAAAAAAGCGCAGGCCGCCGTACACGCGGTAAGGCACGCCCGCATTGAACAGCGCGGTCTCGATCACCCGGCTTTGCGCGTTGGAGCGGTAGAGCACGGCGATTTCTTTTCTGTCCAAGCCCTCGCGCACCAGTTGCTTCATCTCGTCCACCATCCACTGCGCTTCGGCAAAGTCGCTGGTGGACTCGATCACGCGCACCGGCTCACCCGGGCCTTGGCTGGTGCGCAGGTTTTTACCCAAGCGCTTTTTGTTGTGGCTGATGAGTTCGTTGGCCGAATCCAGAATGTTGCTGCCGCTGCGGTAATTTTCTTCCAGCTTGATCTGGTGCTGCACCTTGAACTCGCGCACAAAGTCGGCCATATTGCCCACGCGCGCGCCGCGAAAGGCGTAGATGCTCTGGTCATCGTCACCCACAGCCAGCACGGCAGCATTGCCACCCTCAGCGCCCTCAGCGGGCAGACCGGCGATCATCTTGATCCAGGCGTATTGCAGTTTGTTGGTGTCTTGAAACTCGTCGATCAGGATGTGGCGAAAGCGGCGGCGGTAGTGCTCGCGGATGGGATCGTTGTCGCGCAGCAGCTCGAAAGAGCGCAGCATCAACTCGCCAAAATCCACCACGCCTTCGCGCTGGCACTGCTCTTCATACAGCTGGTAGATTTCAATCTTTTTGCGGGTTTCGGGGTCGCGTGCGTCCAGCATGTTCGGGCGCTGGCCTTCTTCTTTGCAAGCGCCAATAAAACGCGCCAGTTTTTTGGGCGCAAAGCGTTCGTCGTCAGTGTCGATGTTGAACTGTTTGCACAGGCGCTTGATGGCGCTGAGCTGGTCTTGCGTGTCCAGAATCTGAAACGCTTGGGGCAAATTGGCCAGCTTGAAATGCGAACGCAAGAAGCGGTTGCACAGGCCGTGAAAAGTGCCAATCCACATGCCGCGCACATTGACTGGCAGCATGGCCTGCAAGCGCGTCATCATTTCTTTGGCGGCCTTGTTGGTGAAGGTCACGGCCAGCACGCCGCCTGGCGTGACCTGCCCGGTTTGCAAAAGCCAGGCAATGCGGGTCGTGAGCACCCGTGTCTTGCCCGAGCCCGCCCCAGCCAAGATCAGCGCGGGCTCGGGCGGCAGGGTGACGGCAGCGAGTTGCTCCGGGTTGAGGTGTTGCAGGAGGGGGGAGTTGTGGGCGTCAAACGAGGCACGGGTTGGCGTGTGGGCAGAGAACATGACTGCATTGTAGAAACCTCAGAATTTCCTACTGAAATTCAGGCTGGTGTACGCCCCGGCACTTGGGGTGAGTAGCTCCGCGAATGTCCCCCGGCCTTCGGCCTCCTCCTTGATTTGGCAAAACCCCAAGTCCACGCTGCGCCACTCACCCCAAGCGCCGAGGCAGCGAACTTGGTTGGTATGCGGCAGACCTACAAAACGCTCCGAGGTAGGTCATGAATAAACCGCGAGGTCAAATGAGGCTCCCCCTTTCCACCCCGGCGGGGGTGGAAAGGGGGCTGGGGGGATAGGGGGGGAAGGCGAGCACTTGCGCATGCGAGCCTAAAAAACAAACCGTACAAAGCCACTGGATTCCCACCTTCGCGGGAAGGACGCATAGTGCACTCAGGTTCAACTCAAAACCAGTTTGCTGGCCAGCTTGTGCAATTTCTCCCACGGCGCAGTCAAATCTTCCAGCACACTGAAGTGGTTGCGCCCTGGAATAGCCGCGCAAACCGGCACCACCTTCTTACCCCAGGCCGTCTGAATCATCGTGTTGTGACGCAAGAACTCAGCACTCTCATCGCCCCCCGCCACCGTGTAGAGCTTGCCCTGGCGCGGGCGTGGCATCCAGGCTGGGCTACAACTTTGCACTTGCTCGGGTGTGAGCTTCAAAGAGTCTTTCAGGAAAGGCGTGTGCATGATCGGCTCCAAGTCATACAGACCCGAAATCGACAGCGCGTTCTTGACCAGATCGACCGGCAAACCCTTGGCATAAATGGGCCAGGCACAGGCCAACAACATGGCGGCTAAATGGCCACCCGCCGAGTGGCCGATGACCGTGATGCGGCTCGGGTCACCGCCGTACTTGCGTGCGTTGCGGTAAGTCCAGGCCAGCGCCTTGACCATCTGCATCACGATCTGCGGCAGCGTGACGGCTGGGCACAGTGCGTAGTTGGGAATCACCACGCACGCGCCCTGGTTGGTGAAGGCCGGGGCGATGAAGGAGTGATCCGATTTGTCCAGCGAACGCCAATAACCACCGTGGATGAACACCACCACCGGCGCGCCTTTTTTGACTTTGGCGGGGAACACGTCCAGCGTTTCCATGGGGCCGTCACCATAAACGATGTCAAGCTGGTTGGTGTGGGCGTCACGCGCGTCGTCTGAGGCTTCGGCCCACTGCCCGAAATGGCGGGCGTGGTCAGGCACCAAGGCCCGATTGTTGTACATACTGTCAAGCCAGTTCGCGTCGTAAGTGGTCATGGTTTTTCTTTGCTACAAAGCTTTATCTTGACACAATCCCGGCCAAGTCCATGGCGGGGAATTTCGCAGGGAACGAATTTCACCGAACGAATTCCAACGATTTACTTTTAACCAATGGGGTGTGCGTTATGGACGCTTTAAGACGTAAAACTGTTCTATCCCTCCTCGCGCTGCCAGCGGGTTGCGCCCTACAACCGCTCGCACCACTGCGCACACAAACCGTCGCTGGCCCAGTCGGCAGGGTTCAGATGCGGCCACCGGCACTTGGCCAATCGTGGACATACCAAAAACTCAATGTGTACAACGGTGAAGTGGTCGCCATCGAACGCGAAGTCCTTGCATCTCTGCGTCCGCGCATTGTGATTGAGCGCAGCACGCAAGCCGGTCTGCCACTTGCGCAAGAGCATCACCTGCAGTGGGGCCAGCTACTGCGCGAACCCCACTGGGACTTTACGCACAACTATGTGGACGCCGTGCCGCTGTGGCCACAGGATCTGGTGGTGGGCGCGTCAAGTCACATTCGCACCGATTACCGCGTGGATGATTTTTCATATCCGTTCTGGATCCAAGTGCGAACGGTGGCCAAGCGCTGGGAAAAAGTCACCTTGCAGCTAGGCGAATCCAATGCCCTCCACGTTGAGCGCTTGATCGGCTTGCAGCACCAGGACTTCACCCGCAAATCCACCATCCGCTGGGAGCACCTCTGGTTGGTGCCCGACATCGGTCGTTGGGTGGCCCGGCAACTGTCGGGGGAATACTCGACCTCAGGCCGACGTCATGGAGGGCGGGAAGACCATTTCCGCTGGGAGCTGACGGCCTTTTCTTGACGACCTTTTCCTGACGACCTGAGCCGCAGAATTTGAGCCCCTACTCCACCTTCGCGCCCGAGTCCTTCACCACCTTGGCCCATTTGGTGATTTCGGCACGCTGGTAAGCGGCCAGGGCTTCTGCGCTTGAGCCCACGGGCTCCAGCCCGATGTCGGTGAGTTTTTTGGCGATCTCGGGTTGCTTGAGGATGCGTTGAATCTCAACCTGAATTTTCTCCACCACGGGCTTAGGGGTCGAAGGCGGCGCGAACATGGCGAACCACGACACAGCCTCAAAACCCGGCAAGCCCTGCTCGGCAATGGTGGGGATGTCAGGCGCAGCGGCCGAGCGCGTCAGGCTGGTCACGCCCAGGGCGCGCAGCTTGCCTTCGCGCACCAACGGCAGGCTGGAGGGCATGTTGTCAAACATCATGGTCACGCGCCCGCCCAGCAGGTCAGGAATGGCGCTGGCACGACCCTTGTAGGGAATGTGCGTCATGTCGATATTGGTCAGGCTTTTGAACAACTCACCCGAAACATGCACCGAAGTACCCGAGCCGGGCGAGGCAAAGCTCATCTTGCCCTCGCGCTTGCCCAGGGTGATGAGTTCTTGCAGCGTTTTGGCAGGCACATCGTTGTTGATCACCAGCAGATTGGGCGTGGTGGCCAGCAGGCTGACGGGGGTGAAGTCACGCACCATGTCGTAAGGCATCTTGGCGTACAGCGCACCGTTGATGGAATGCGTGCCCACCGTGCCCAGCACCAAGGTGTAGCCATCGGGCGCGGCCTTGGCCACAAAGTCAGCGCCGATGTTGCCGCCCGAGCCGGGCTTATTGTCGATGATGACGGGCTGCCCCCACGCCGCCGTAAAGCGTTCACCCAGCAGCCGCGCAATGATGTCAGGCGCACCACCCGTAGTGAAGGTGACGACGATGCGCAGGGGTTTGTTGGGGAAATTTTGCGCACTCGCTTGAGGCGCGGTTTGCGCCCCAGAGAAGGTGGCGGCGGTGAGCGCCAATGTGACGAGGGCGCAGTGTGCGATGCGTTGTTTCAAACTCATGGTGTCTCCAGCTCTTGGTTGCAAGATGTTGTGCCGGAAACGATTATGAGGGGTTCTGAGCAGTCTGAAATGGTGTTTTGGTCTGCCCGGAGGGGATCGAACCCCCGACCCACAGCTTAGAAGGCTGTTGCTCTATCCAACTGAGCTACGGGCAGAGATCGAGAGAAATTGATGGTCGGGGCGAAAGGATTCGAACCTTCGACCCTCTGGTCCCAAACCAGATGCGCTACCAGGCTGCGCTACGCCCCGACTCCTGGTATTCTAACTGCTAAAGCGCCCCCGTTTTGGAGTCAAAAGTTTAAGTTGACACCGACATCAGAAATGGAGCTTGGTACTGTCCACCTTGACCAACCAGCGCGCAAGTCAGATGCCAGTTGGCCCGATTTTTGCGTTGGCTAGCGCATGGACAACACCTTACGCATCGTGGTCATCGCCCCAGACTTGGCCTTGGCCGACCCGAACGACCAACAAGCGCTGAGGCAGGCCGAACGTTCGCGCAGCCTGCGCATTGGGCTACTGGAGAGCGGCTTCAATCTGATGGCGGTGCTGCC
>CANCDA010000155.1 GCA_947374705.1 Comamonadaceae bacterium
ACCCTGCTGGACTTGCTGGAAACCTTGCCGGTGACCCCTAGCGACCAGACACTGCCCTTTGCCTTCCCCGTGCAATGGGTCGAGAAATTCTCAGGCTCTTCCGACACCTCCCAGGGTCGCCGCGTGTTCTGGGGCCGTTTGGCCACCGGTGCTGTGGCGTCCGGCCAGTCTGTCACGATCTTCCCCAGTGGGCAAAAAGCCACGGTGGCCCAGGTGCTCAACCACGCGCGCCGCCCCGGTGAGGTGCAGGCAGGCCACAGCGCGGGCATTGTGTTGGACCACGAGGTAGACGTGTCGCGCGGCGACTGGCTGCTGGCTGACGACCCCGCCCGAGAAGGCAGCACCCCGCAGCGTGAACTGCAAGCCACCGTCGCCTGGATGGACGACACACCGCTGGTGCCTGGCCGCGTCTATTGGGCGCTGCACGGCCACCGCTGGGTCAAGGCCAAGGTCAAACGCATTACTCACAGCCTCAACATCCACACCCTGGAAGAAGAAGACGCACTGGAACTCGCCCCCAATGCCATTGGCCACATTGAGCTGGCATTGACGGAAGGCGTGCCCACTCGGCCTTTCAATCAATCGCGCCTGTTGGGCTCGATGATTTTGGTCGATGCCGCCAGCCACAAGACCGCCGGTGCCCTTTTGTTGAATTGAAATAAAATCGAGGGCTAACACCCTCTCAGCCTAAAAGTAAAAAATGACCCACGTCGTCACAGAATCCTGCATCCGCTGTAAATACACCGATTGCGTTGATGTTTGCCCCGTCGATTGCTTTCGCGCAGGCCCTAACTTTTTGACCATCGACCCGGACGAATGCATCGACTGCGCGGTGTGCATCCCCGAGTGCCCGGTGAACGCGATTTACGCTGAAGAAGACTTGCCTGCCGACCAGCAGCACATGATCAAGCTCAACGCTGAGTTGGCCCAACTGCCCGGCTGGAAGAGCATCACCAAACGCACCACGCCTCTGCCGGACGCAGACGAGTGGAAAGACAAAACCGGCAAATTGCCCGAATTGCTGCGCTAAACCGAAGGCGCTCCCAGTCCTATGGAATCCAAAATCAATCAAGAAGTGATCCACACCGCCATGGCCCATGAAGGCCCGATCGAAACCGATGCCGTCATCGTGGGCGCAGGCCCCGTGGGCTTGTTCCAGGTGTTCGAGCTGGGTCTGCTGGAGATCAAAGCCCACGTCATCGACTCACTGGCCTACCCCGGTGGCCAGCCGGTGGAGCTCTACCCCGACAAGCCGATTTACGATATCCCCGCCATCCCGGTATGCACCGGGCAGGAACTCACCGACGCCCTGCTCAAACAGATCGAGCCCTTTGGCGCGACTTTCCACCTCGGGCAAGAGGTCACCACGGTGCAAAAGCAAGACGACGGGCGCTTCTTCATCGAGACCTCCAAAGGCACGCAGTTCCTGACCAAAACCATCTTCATCGCCGCAGGCGTGGGGGCTTTTCAGCCGCGCACACTCAAGGTCGAAGGGCTGGACAAGTTTGAGGGTTCGCAGATGTTTTACCGGGTCAAGAATCCGGCGGACTTTGCGGGCAAGAACCTCATCATTGCCGGCGGTGGTGATTCCGCGCTGGACTGGGCACTGAACTTCGTCAACGAAGGCCCCAACAAGGCCGAGAGCGTCATCCTGATCCACCGCCGCGACGGCTTCAAGGCTGCACCCGCCAATGTGGCCAAGATGCACAAGTTGTGCGAAGACTACGAGATGCAGTTCATCGTCGGCCAGATCACCGGCTATGAGGAGAAAGACGGCAAGCTCACGGGGGCAAAGGTCACCGGCGCGGACGGCGTCACCCGTGTGGTGCCGATGGACGTGCTGCTGGTGTTTTTTGGTCTGTCGCCCAAGCTCGGCCCCATCGCCCACTGGGGTCTGGAGATCGAGCGCAAGCAGCTTAAGGTGGACACCGAGAAGTTTTCCACTAACATACCGGGCATTTTTGCCGTGGGTGACATCAACACCTATCCCGGCAAGAAAAAACTCATTCTCTCGGGCTTCCATGAATGCGCCCTGGCCGCTTTTGGGGCCGTGTCCATCATCTTCCCCGAGAAGAAGGTTTTTCTGCAATACACCACCACCAGCCCGAAATTGCACAAGGTGCTGGGCGTGGAATCGCCAGTGTTTGATTGAACACAATCAAACTTCAGCCCATTAAGTGAGCCCGCATCCTGCGGGCTTTTTCTTTCTCACAGATTTATTTTTTTGAGAATTGACGCTCATATGCCTAAATTGGCATAATCAATACCATGTCAAAGCAATCCCGCAAACCCCTCAAATGGGTTGGCTCAGCCAAACGCGATCTGGATGCGATGCCCGAAGATGTCAAAGACGTTTTTGGGCATGCCATCGACATGGCCCAAGCTGGTGCCAAACATCAGGATGCCAAGCCCTTGAGCGGGTTTGGATCGGCAGGCGTGTTAGAAGTGGTTGAAGATTTTCGCAGCGACACCTACCGCGCCGTCTACACAGTGAAGTTTGCGGGTTGGGTTTATGTCTTGCATTGTTTTCAGAAAAAATCAAAAACCGGCATCAAAACGCCCAAGGAAGACATGGAATTGATTACCACCCGACTGAAGGCTGCAAAGCAAAATTACGAAACCTGGTTGGCACAGCAAGGAGAATGATCATGAGCCTCAAAGACACCGAAATTACCGTGACAGAAGGCAGCACCAATGTCTATGCTGATTTGGGCTATGCCGATGCCGCCGAGATGCAACGCAAGTCCCAGCTCGCAGGCGAGGTTGCACGGGCGATCAAGGCGCGCCGTTTGACCCAAGCAGACGCTGCTTCATTGCTTGGCATCGACCAGTCAAAAATCTCGCGCATCACACGCGGCCAGTTCCGTGGCGTCAGCGAAGCCAAATTGCTGGAGCTGGTTACTAAGTTAGGGCGCGATGTGAAGATCGTCGTGGGGCCAGTGCGTCGGCGCACTGGCAAGATAGAACTGGAATTTGCCGTCTAGTGGCTTTCCAGTTAATGGCGCTTTATCTAGTTAAGAATAGTCTTGAGGGACTGCATCGGCCTTGGCGCATAGCCGTGGTTCAATGGCCCATGACCATGACCGGTTTGAACATTCGCACCAGCAGCAATCGCGTCCAGCACAAAGCTGCGGGCTTGCGTCACAGACTGTGCCAAGTCCAGACCCAGCGCCAAGTGGGCGGCGATGGCCGAGGACAGGGTGCAGCCCGTGCCGTGCACGTTGCGGCTGTCAATGCGTTGGGATGCCAGCCGCAAAGATGCTTGCCCAGGTTGAGCCAGCACGTCCACGACTTCATTGCCTTGCAGATGCCCGCCTTTGAGCAGCACGGCTTGAGCCCCCAAGGCCAGCAGCGCCTGGGCCGCCGTTTCCAATTCCTCGATGCCTGTGATGTTTCGATTCAGCAGCAGCTCGGCCTCGTCCAGGTTCGGGGTGATCACGCTGGCCAAACCAAACAGTTCATCGACCAGCACCTTGACCGCGTCCCGAGCAATCAGCGCATCACCACTGGTGGCGACCATCACCGGGTCCAGCACCACGTTAGGCAGGCGGTAATGGCGAATGGCCCAGGCCACGACTTGCACCACCTCAGCCGAATGCAGCATGCCGATCTTCACGGCATCCACGCCAATGTCTTCCACCACCGCCTGAATTTGCGCCTTCAGCATCTCGGGCGGCACGCCGTGAATGGCGCGTACACCCACCGTGTTTTGCGCGGTGATAGCGGTGATGGCTGTCATGCCAAAGCAGCCCAGGGCCGAGAAGGTTTTGAGATCAGCCTGAATGCCCGCGCCGCCACCGCTGTCGGAGCCTGCGATGGACAAAATTCGGGGGTAATGCGCCGTGCGCGCTGGGCTCTGTTTAGCGTCGGTAATGGGGTTCATGGTGAAAATTATGAGGCATGCGCATGAGCAGCACCTGCGTCGTGTTGGGTGCGGGTCTGATGGGCCGCTTGCTGGCCTGGCAACTGGCTCGTCAAGGCCACCGCGTTGACCTGTATGACGCTAGCGGGCCGGACGCGCAAGGCTCAGCCGCCCGCGTAGCCGCCGCTATGCTGGCCCCGCTGGCCGAGTCGGCCATTACCGAGGCCAGTGTCGTCAAGATGGGGCATTACGCCCTGCGCCGCTGGCCCGAGTTGCTGGCACAACTCTCAACGCCCGTGTTCTTCCAGCAAGAAGGCACGCTGATTCTTTGGCACCGGCAAGATGCGGCCGAGGCCTCGCGCTTTAGCCGTCAGCTGCAAGTCACCTCTGAAAAAATTCCCACACTCGGTCATGCACAGTCGTTGGACGCCGCAGCCGTTGCCCAGCTTGAGCCGAGTCTGGGCATGCGCTTCACCCAAGGCCTGTACCTACCGGGTGAAGGCCAGTTGGACAACCGGCAATTGCTGGCCGCGCTACGGCACGAGCTGGAGTCGCTGAGGTCTGTCCATTTGCACTGGAACAGCCCGCGTTCACTGGACGACTTCCAGGCTGGAGCGAAGGGCCAAGCCGACTGGGTATTCGATTGCCGGGGCTTGGGCGCACGCGCGCAATGGGCAGGCCTGCGCGGCGTGCGGGGTGAGGTGGCGCGTGTGCACGCTCCTGAGGTCACTCTGCGCCGCCCCACCCGCCTCATTCACCCGCGCTACCCGCTCTACATCGCGCCCAAGCCTGACAACGTGTTTGTCATTGGGGCCACCGAGATCGAGAGCGAAGACATGTCCCCGCCGAGCGTGCGCTCCACGCTGGAGCTGCTCAGCGCGGCCTACTCGGTGCACAGCGGTTTTGCCGAGGCGCGTATTCTGGAAATCGCCACCCAGTGCCGCCCTACCTTGCCGGACAATTTGCCCGCCATTTGCCAGATCGGCCCGCGCGTGCTGCAAATCAACGGCCTGTACCGCCACGGTTTTATGATCTCGCCTGCCGTGCTGGACGTGGTGCTGGAATTGGTGACCACACACGGCTCAACGCTGGCCCCACAATTTCCCCTCTCCATTGAATTTTTCGAACCGACCCAAGCCTGAGCCCATGCAAGTTTTCATCAACAAAACCGCCCATGAGATGGCCCAAGGTGCCACGCTGGCCGATGCCGTGGCCTTGCTCCAAGCCCGCCCGCCCTTTGCCGCCGCCGTGAACCTACAGTTCGTGCCCAACACCCAGTACGCCCAGCGTTTGTTGGTCGCAGGGGATCGCATCGACATCATCCTGCCCGTCACAGGCGGCTAGACTAGTCCCATGTCACTTCAGCCTTCTGCCGCCCCATCTCCTGCGCCTAGCGACCCCCTCGTCCTCTACGGCGAAACCTTCTCCAGCCGCTTGCTGCTGGGCACGGCCCGCTACCCCTCCCCCAGCGTGCTGGAGGCCGCGGTGCGCACGGCACAGCCCGCTATGTTGACGGCCTCACTGCGTCGCCAAACCGCCAACCCCAATGAACACGGAGAAGGCGAAACCGGCAACCGTTTCTGGGACATGCTGCGCCAGCTCAAAGTGCCCGTATTGCCCAACACCGCCGGTTGCCATGGCGTGCAAGAGGTCATCACCACGGCACAGATGGCGCGTGAAGTGTTTGCCACGCCCTGGATCAAACTCGAACTCATTGGCGACGACTACACCTTGCAACCCGACACCCTGAACCTGGTGGAAGCGGCGGACTGGCTCATCAAAAACGGTTTCAAGGTACTGCCCTATTGCACCGAAGACCTGGTGCTGTGCCGCCGCTTGGTGGACGTGGGCTGCCAAGCCGTCATGCCCTGGGCTGCCCCCATCGGCACTGGCAAAGGGCCAACCAACCCCTACGGACTGCGCGTGC
>CANCDA010000156.1 GCA_947374705.1 Comamonadaceae bacterium
TAGTCAAAGCCTTCACGCACGGCCACGCTGATGCGGCATTTGGCAATTTGCAAGTCCAGCGGCTCGTACAGACCGCCGATGGTGGCCGCACCGCCCCATTCCATGCCGTGTTCAATGAGCGTGTCTTTGCCGGTGATGCCCAAATCTGCACCGCCGTACTGCACATAGGTGGGCACGTCGGTGGCGCGCACCAGCACCACCCGCACCTCGGGCTGGTTGGTGGCCAAAATCAGCTTGCGGGTTTTCTCAGGGTCGTCCAGCACCTCAATGCCAGCAGCCTTGAGCAGTGGCAGAGTTTCTTCAAAAATACGACCTTTTGAGAGTGCGAGTGTGATCATTTCAGTCTTTCAATGTCAGCGCCTAGGCCCTGGAGTTTGGCCTCCATCTGGTCGTAGCCACGGTCTAGGTGGTAGATGCGCTCCACCACCGTGTCACCTTCGGCCACCAAGCCCGCAATCACCAAGCTGGCCGAGGCGCGCAGATCGGTAGCCATCACAGTCGCGCCTGAGAGTTGTTCAACGCCTTCAATCAACGCCACCTTGCCGTCGATCTGGATATGAGCGCCCAACCGCACCAGCTCGTTGACGTGCATGAAGCGGTTTTCAAAAATAGTTTCCGTCACGCGGGACGTGCCCTGTGCAATCGCGTTGAGCACCATGAACTGAGCCTGCATGTCGGTGGGGAAGCCGGGGTATTCGGTGGTGCGAAAACTCTGGGCCTTCAAGTGCTGGCGCGCTGGCCCCGCTGACTGCACCCGGATGCCATCCGTCACCGCGGTGACGACGGCTCCGGCATCGCGCAGCTTCTCGATCACCGCGCCCAAGTGCTCGGCACGACCGTGCTTCAAGACCACATCACCTCCCGTGGCGGCCACGGCGCACAGAAAAGTACCAGCCTCAATGCGGTCGGCGACCACCTGATGCGTGCAGCCATGCAAGCGCTCCACACCTTGGATGTGGATGCGGCTGCTGCCATGGCCTTCAATCTTGGCGCCCATCTGGATCAGCATCTCAGCCAGATCACTGATTTCAGGCTCTTGCGCCGCGTTTTCCAGCACTGTTTCACCCTGAGCCAAGGCTGCGGCCATGAGGAAGTTCTCAGTGCCCGTGACGGTGACCATGTCGGTGGTGATGCGCGCGCCTTGCAGACGGCTGCGCCGCGTGCCGTTGACCATGGCCAGCTTGGCCAGCATGTAACCGTGCTCCACCGCGATCTCGGCCCCCATGGCCTGCAAACCCTTGATGTGCTGATCGACCGGGCGCGAGCCAATGGCACAACCACCGGGCAGCGAGACCGTGGCCTCGCCAAAGCGCGCCAGCAACGGCCCCAGAGCAAGCACCGAGGCGCGCATGGTTTTGACCAACTCGTAGGGCGCTTCGGGTGAGCTCAATGCGCCCGCGTCCACGCGCACCGAGCCGTCTTCGCCCCATTCAGCGCTCACGCCCATATTGCGAATCAGCTTGAGCATGGTGGCTACGTCTTGCAGACGCGGCACGTTGGCCAGTGTGACGGGCTGTGCTGTGAGCAAGCAAGCGCAAAGCTCGGGCAGGGCTGCGTTTTTGGCGCCTGAAATTCGCACCTCGCCACGGAGCTCTCGGCCACCGCGAATCAATAATTTATCCATAAATAGTCAGGTCGTCGGAACTTGCAAGGCCCACTCCGCCGGAGTCAGCGTCTTCATCGACAAGGCGTGCACCTCGTCGGTTTGAATTTTCGCGCCCAGGGTGGCATAGACCCGCTGGTGGCGTTGAATGGCACGCTTGCCTTCAAACTCGGGGGAGACAATCGTGGCATACCAATGGCGGCCATCACCCTCCAGCTCAAGGTGCTCGCAAACGAGCCCGGCTTGGATGACTGATTTGAGTTCGTCAGCGGTCATTGGTTTTAAGTTTCAATTAAGGGGATCAACCGCGAATTTTGTAGCCGATGCGCAGCAAGTGCACGGCCAGCGCAGAGACGAGCGCCAACACCACGCCCACAATGCCCAAGCTGAGCCAGGGTGACACGTCGCTGACGCCAAAAAACCCGTAACGAAAGCCGTCGATCATGTAGAAAAACGGATTGAGGTGGCTGACACTTTGCCAAAAACTGGGCAGCGAGTGGATGGAATAAAACACGCCACTGAGAAAGGTCATGGGCATGATGACAAAGTTTTGGAAGGCGGCGAGCTGATCGAACTTCTCCGCCCACAAACCGGCAATCAAGCCCAGCGTGCCCAGCAGGGCAGCCCCTAGCAAGGCAAACACAAAAATCCAAAGCGGGGCCACAAAACTCAACTCCGTGAACCAAGCCGTCACCGCAAACACGCCCGCACCCACCACCAAACCGCGCGCCACCGATGAGCCCACATAGGCAAAAAACCAATGCCAGTGCGACAAGGGCGTGAGCAGCAAAAACACCAGGTTGCCCATGATCTTGCTCTGGATCAGCGAGGACGAGCTATTGGCAAAGGCGTTTTGCAACACGCTCATCATGATGAGGCCGGGCACCAAAAACGCGGTATAGCTCACCTGGTCATAGACCTTGACGTGCTTATCCAACACGTGGCCGAAGATCAGCAGGTACAGCACCGAGGTCAGCACCGGTGCGGCCACAGTCTGGAAACCGACTTTCCAGAAACGCAGCGTTTCTTTGTAGAGAAGGGCTTGCCAACCGGTCATGCTTGTTGCCCCATCACGGCGAGAAAAACATCTTCCAAATCCGCCTTGCTGATTTCCACATCCTCAGCGACCAATCCGGCCTGTCGGATGGCCGCCAAATAGCTCTCAATCTCTTCGGCATTGTGGGTCGGGAACTGCACAAAGCGTCCCGTCACACGGGCCTTGACGGCCAGCGCTGCGGGCAACTCGCCATCCAGCTTAAGCCGCAACACATGGCTGGATGCTGCCTTGAGCAATTCACTGGTGCGCTCCAACGCCACCACGCGTCCGGCTTTGAGCATGGCGATGCGGCCGCACAAGGCCTCTGCTTCTTCGAGGTAGTGCGTGGTCAACAGTACGGTATGGCCCTGCTTGTTAAGCTTGGCGATGAATTGCCACAGGGTCTGGCGCAATTCCACATCAACCCCAGCCGTAGGTTCGTCCAGCACGATGACGGGTGGCTTGTGCACCAGGGCCTGCGCCACCAGCACGCGGCGCTTCATGCCGCCTGAGAGTTGGCGCATATTGGCGTTGGCCTTGTCGGCCAGGCCCAGACTGTCCAGCAACTCATCTATCCAGTCGTCGTTGTTTTTGATGCCGAAATAACCCGACTGGATGCGCAGTGCTTCTCGCACGTTGAAGAAGGGGTCGAACACCAGCTCTTGCGGTACCACGCCGAGCTTTTTCCGGGCTTGAGCGTAATCCACCTGGACGTCGCTGCCCAGAACGCTAACCTTGCCAGCGCTGGCGCGGGTCAAGCCCGCCAGAATGCTGATCAACGTCGTCTTGCCCGCACCATTGGGGCCGAGCAAACCAAAGAACTCACCTTCTTCGATGTTGAAATTGACACCGTCCAGCGCAGCAAACGTCGCCCCCTTGGGGCCACGGGGCGAAGGATAGGTTTTGGAGACGGATTGAAAAGAGATAGCAGGCATGGGAGGCCGCTATTCTAAAGACTTGTGGGACAGACCGCCCTCAGACCCGACGCAATGCGAAGCGAAGCGAACAAGCGTTGCCCCCAACGGATTCGTTTCATGCAGCAGGCAGCAGTTCAGCAATGCCGTAGAGCGCGGCCAGCTCGGCCAATTTGGGGGCCAGACCTTGGATGGAAAACGGCTGACCCATCGCGAGGCATTCGCGCCTGAACTCCAGCAGGACCGCGAGGGCCGAAGAATCAAAATGCTGTAGTGCGCTGGCGTCCACCACCACCGCTGGCGCCTTGTGCTGGCGCAGGCCTTGCACCAGCATTTGCAAGCAAGCACGCGCTTGGGTGTGGGTCAATTCAGACGGCAGTACAAACACGGTTCATCCCTTTTTGGCGTTGGCTTTGTTGCGATCAGCCAGCGAGGTAATCAGGCCATCAATGCCGCTGGCATTGATCTCCTGGGCAAACTGGCTGCGGTAGGTTTCCACCAACCAAACACCCAACACGTTCAGGTTGTAAATTTTCCAACCTGCGCCTTCACCCGGTGTTTTCTCCAGCCGGTAGTCGAGCTGAATCGGATCGCCACGGCCTTTGACTTCCGAGCGCACGATGATCTCTTTGTCTTCCGATGAGCCGCGCAAGGGCTTCATCTCCACCACTTGATCGCTGATTTGCGACAAAGCGCCGGCATAGGTGCGAACCAGCAAAATTTTGAATTCTTCTTGCAGACGCTTTTGCTGCTCAGGTGTGGCCTTGCGCCAGTTGGGGCCGACGGCTGATGCCGTCATGCGCTGGAAGTTCACGCTGGGCATGATCTTGTTGTCCACCAACGTGACGATGCGCGCCACATTGCCCGACTGCAAGGTTTTATCGGCCTTGATGGTGTTGAGCACATCGGTGGACAGGCGCTGGATCATGGCATCTGGGGCTTCATCGGCCGCGAAAACCGAAGTGAAGCCCAAGGCCAGGGCGCTGACAGTCAGGCCCGCCAACAAACGATTAAATGAACGACGAAACATGCAAAACTCCTTCAAACTAAAATCAAGTCCATGGGGCCTATAACGCACACCAACCCCACGGCGCTGACCGACAGGGTCAATTCAAGTCGATAAGCACCTTACTTGGAGGGTGACGCGAGGGGTTCAGCCTCTTCAGGTGACTCTTCGTCCGGCGGATCGCCATCGAAAACCATGTTGCGGCGACGTTGCAGAAACGAATCCCTGACGAATGAGTATTTGTCCAAGGCCCCTTCCTCAATCACCGACTCAGCGCCGAGGAAGACCGCGCGTTGGTTCACCAAGCGTGTGGCTAAAAGTGTATTGCGCACGGGGATGTCACTGACCTGTGTCACCACATCACCTTTAAAGTCCACCGGCAAGGCCACCGTGTCCCGCAGGGTGGTGGGGCCCAGCAGTGGCAAGACGACATAGGGCCCGGCTCCCACACCCCAGTAACCCAAGGTTTGCCCAAAATCTTCAGTGAATCGTTCCAATTTCAATTCGGTGGCCACATCCAAAATACCACCCAAACCGAAAATTGTGTTGAAGCTCACCCGCATCAGACTGCTGGCTGCGGCTTCTGCCTTGAGTTGCAAAACATTGTTGACGAAAGACCAGGCATCAGCCAGATTTCCGAAAAAATTGCCTATACCCTGACGCACCAATTTAGGCGTCACGTCCTGATACACCGTGGCCACGGGTTTAAGCACGGCTTGATCCACCGCGTCGTTGAACTTGAACATGCTGCGGTTGAAGGGCTCCAACGGGTCAGCGGGATTGGCGTTGGGGCCGGTGGCACAGCCCGCAAACCCTAGGCAGAGCAGCAAAGTAAAGAGTTGCAGATGAGCGCGCCAACTTGCCACGATCCAATCCCCAGAAAACAACCGCGCGCTCATTTGCCACTCTTGCCGGTTGCGGTTGCGGTCGCGGATGTTTTACCGTCTGCGGCCTTGCTGTAGAGGAACTGGCTGATCAGGTTTTCCAACACCACCGCTGACTGGGTGCTGCTGATGGTGTCGCCCGCGACCAGCGGCTTGTCGTCGGCACCGGCTTCAATGCCAATGTACTGATCACCCAGGAGACCACTGGTGAGAATTTTCAAGGAGCTGTCTTTAGGGAAAACGTAGCGGCTTTCCAAGCTTAAAATCACCTTGGCCTGGAACGTTTTGTCATCGAACGAGAGCGTTTCAACGCGCCCTACCACCACACCACCGCTGCGAACAGC
>CANCDA010000157.1 GCA_947374705.1 Comamonadaceae bacterium
CTGCGCAATTGGGGCATGAACCTGGTGGAGCGAAGCGGTTCTCTCAAACAATGGATGGCCAAGCAGGCCATGAATTTTTAAACGGACATGAACGGACATCCCATGACATTTTTTAAAACCTTAATCGTCAGCACCTTGGCCTTGCTTTCCTTAAGCGCCACCGCCCAAGAAGCCGCGATTCGCAAAAACCTGGCCGAACGCGTGCCCCAATTGCAAAAAATTGACGAAATCAGCAAAACCCCGCTGGCCAACTTGTATGAAGTCCGCGTCAACGGCACTGAGATTTTTTACACCGATGCCGAGGCCAATTTTCTGATTCAAGGCCAAATCATCGACACCCGCCAGCGCCGCAACCTGACCGAAGAGCGCATCGACAAGCTGACCGCTGTGAGCTTTGAGTCGCTCCCATTCAAAGACGCTTTCACGGTGGTTCGCGGCAATGGCAAGCGCAAACTGGTCGTATTTGAAGACCCTAACTGCGGCTACTGCAAACGCTTCGAGCGTGATCTGGAGAAGGTCACCAACGTCACCATCCACACCTTTCTCTACCCCATCCTGAGCCCCGACTCCACCGACAAATCCAAGAACATTTGGTGCGCCAAAGACAAGGCTAAAAGCTGGCAAGACTGGATGCTGCGTGAGCAAACCCCGGCCAACGCGAGTTGCGACACGACGGCCATCACCCGCAACGTCGAGCTTGGCAAAAAACACAAGATCACGGGCACGCCCACGCTGATTTTTGCCGACGGCTCACGTGTGCCTGGGGCCATCAACACGCAGCAGATTGAGAAGTACTTGACCGATATCAAATAAGCCGTTCTGACTGAGCCATCAGCCATGACGGGAAAATCAAGCACCAACGCCGCCATCCACTACCGCGTGGCGGTGGCCGATCTTCACGCGCACCTGTTTGAGGTGACGCTCACGCTTGCCAAACCGCTCGCGCAGCAACGCGTCAGCCTGCCGGTCTGGATACCGGGCAGCTACTTGGTGCGTGAGTTCTCCAAAAATCTGCAAGGGCTGGGCGCAAGGCAAGGCCGACGTGCGGTGGCCGCGCAGCAACTCGACAAATGCAGTTGGCAACTGGATTGCCGTGCAGACCAACCCTTGGTGCTGAGCTACCAGGTCTATGCCTTTGACAATTCCGTTCGCACCGCGTGGCTGGATGCAGCGCGCGGATTTTTCAACGGCACCAGTTTGTTTTTGCGCGTTGAAGGGCATGAGGACGCGCCCCACACGGTGGAGTTGGTCGCCAGACCAGCCATCGCCGATTGGTCGGTGGCCACGGGACTCACGCCGCAAAAAATCACGCGCCGTGGCTTTGGCACGTACCGCGCCAGCAGCTACGACGAGTTGGTGGATGGACCGGTGGAAATGGGTGTTTTTTGGAGTGGCTCGTTCACCGCCTGCGGTGTGCCGCACCGCTTTGTGGTGGCCGGTGCACCTGCCTCGTTTGATGGCGCACGGCTCTTGGCTGACACACAAAAAATCTGCGAAGCCGAAATCCGCTTCTGGCACGGTGCTCATGCCGGCAAGCGCGGGGGCCGCAAACCGCCGCACGCCAATTACCTGTTCATGCTCAACGCCACGCATGAGGGCTACGGCGGTTTGGAACACCGTAATTCCACCGCCTTGATCTGCACCCGCAAGGACTTGCCGCGCCTGGGCGCAGCCAAGCCCAGCGAGGGCTATACCACCCTGCTGGGCTTGATCAGCCACGAGTACTTCCACACCTGGAACGTCAAACGTCTGCGCCCGATAGAGCTCACCCAGATCGACTACGGGCGCGAAAACTACACGCCCTTGCTGTGGTTTTTTGAAGGCTTCACCAGCTACTACGACGACCTGCTGCTGCGCCGCGCCGGGCTGATTGACGATGCGGCCTACCTCAAGCTGCTGAATAAGGCCATCAACCAGGTTTTGCAAACCCCGGGGCGCGCGGTGCAATCGGTCGCGCAGGCCAGTTCTGACGCCTGGGTCAAGTACTACCGGCAAGACGAGAACACCCCCAACGCCACGGTGAGCTACTACACCAAGGGCTCACTGGTGGCGCTGTGCCTGGACTTGACGCTGCGCGCTGAAGGTCAGCATTCACTCGACGATGTGATGCGCACCCTCTGGCAACGCTGCCAGGGTGGCCCCATGCGCGAGGACGATGTGCTGGCGGTTCTGCAAACGCTGACCGGGCGCTCCTTTGCCAAAGAGATCGCCCAATGGGTGCACAGCACCAACGAGTTGCCCTTGCGTGAACTGCTGGAAAAGCACGGCCTGGCGATTTTGGAAGAGCCCGCGCAATTGGCGCAACAACTGGGCCTGCGCGTCAGCGAAGACGGCGCACTCCAGATCAAAACCGTGCTGCGCGGTGGCGCGGCCGAACGCGCCGGGTTTGCGGCGGGCGATGAATGGCTGGGTCTGGAAGTGGGTGCGGGCCGCGCCGCACAGAGTTGGCGCATCACGCGGCTCGATGAGCTGCCGCTTTATGCGGGAAAGCACGCAGCAGTCAAAGCCTTAGTTGCCCGCGATAAACGACTGGTGCAATTGGCGTTGACTTTGCCCAAGGCGGTGACGACTTGGCGGCTGGTCGTGCGCGATGCGCAGGGGGTTGGTCGCTGGTTGGCTGCTTGAGTCTCTCGTCATTCCCGCGAAGGCGGGAATCCAGTGACTCGGAATGATTGACGCCCACCCCGGACTACCATTAAGTGAAGTTGGAATGTCAAGAAGGTCGAATGGGTGCTTCCATCCGTCTACATTTACTACAACTGCTTCAGGCGGGATGAATGCACTCTCAAACTTGAGACCCCCGAAGAGTACGAGCGTCAGAAGGCCAAAGCTACAGAGCGCCAACAGAAAGATCGAATGTAGCCATTGGGCTCGATTGAAAATACGACAAGCAGGTTGTTCGACACGGACGCCCAAGTGCATCCGCGAGCGTGGGCTGGAGAACGGGTGCACTCACCACCTGCCCGCCCACCAAGCAGCGCGAGACAAAAGCCTGCTGCTTGAGCATTTGTCCGCCCCTCACCCCAGGAGCAAGGGCAAGGAGAGGAGATACAATGTATCTCAGACCAAAAGGAAAGTCACAATGAGCACCACCACCATGGTTCACGTCCGCATGGACGAGCAACTCAAAACACAGGCCGCACAGACTCTGGCCGAAATGGGTTTGACAGTCTCTGATGCGGTTCGCGTTTTTTTAATGCGGGTCGTCGCGGACAAGCAAATGCCATTCGCCATCAAGGCACCCAACGCCACAACCCGTGCCGCCATGGCCGAGGCCGATGAAATGACCCTCGCGCACCATGCGCGCTTTAGCACCGCTGCCGAGCTGTTCGATGACCTCGAAAAAAATAGCCTCAAGTAAACGTACCCCACTGCCCAGAGCGGCAAACTACACCAAAGCCTTTCTCAAGGATTGGGAGCGACTGTCCCACGCAGGTCGCTACAACATGCATCAGCTCAAAGAGGCCATGCTGCTGTTGATTGCCAACAATGCCCCGCTAGGCCCAGAGTGGCTCGATCACCCTCTGGGCGGCGACTGGCAAGGCCACCGCGAATGCCATATCGGCGGCGACTTCCTGCTGGCCTACAAGTTGGAGGACAGCGGGAAACATGGTTTGGTTGTTTTTGTGCGGGCTGGCACGCATGCTGAACTTTTTGCGTAGCCATGGGGCGACTTGTGTTTCGGCTTGCTGCACCACGGCGCGTGAGGACGCCCCCGCAGGCTGGTGGTCTGGGCATCCGGGCGCAAGCCCCATTCGCGGTTGCATCAGAGGTGGCGAGCCCACTGCGGCGTTGACGAGTTAACGCTCAAGCACCAGAAGCAGTCGCCCGCGAGCGTGGGCTGGAGAACGGGTGCACTGACCACCTGCCCGCCCACCAACAACCCCCCTGATCAGTTGAGGACAGAGCTTGTTCACTGCGTGTAACGGCGGTCTGTCCCGCAAGCTCTCAGGATAACGTCACCCGCTTGAACTTGCGCTTGCCCACCTGCAACACATAGATGCCCGCGCCCAGCTTGAGGCCCTTGTCGCTCACCGGGTTGGCGTCCACCCGCACACCGCCGCCGTCTATCAGGCGATTGCCCTCGCCGCTGGAGGCTGCCAGACCGGCCAACTTGAGCAAAGCGCCGATGCCCATAGGCCCATCGGTCAAGGCAAAAGTCTCTTCAGGAATTTCATCCGGGATACCGCCTCGCGAGCGGTTGATGAAGTCCTGCTCAGCAGCATCAGCGGCAGCAGCAGAGTGGAATCGCGTCGTGATCTCCTTGGCCAGCATGACCTTGGCTTCTTTGGGGTTGCGCCCTTGAGCCACTTGTTCTTGCAAGTCCTCAATCTCGCTCAAGCTGCGAAAGCTCAGCAAGGTGTACCAGCGCCACATCAGGGTGTCAGAGATCGACAGCACCTTGGCAAACATGGTGTTGGCGTCTTCACTGATGCCGATGTAGTTGTTCTTGGATTTCGACATCTTCTCCACGCCGTCCAGTCCTTCGAGCAGCGGCATGGTCAAAATGCACTGCGGCTCCTGGCCGTATTCGGCTTGCAGGTGGCGGCCCATCAGCAGATTGAACTTTTGATCGGTGCCGCCCAGCTCTAGGTCGCTCTTCAGTGCCACCGAGTCATAGCCCTGCATCAGCGGGTACAAAAATTCATGCACCGCAATCGGCGTACCGGCTTTGTAACGGTCATGAAAATCATTGCGCTCCATCATGCGCGCCACCGTGTAGCGCGAGGCCAGCTGAATCATGCCGACCGCCCCCAGGGGTTCGCACCATTCGCTGTTGTAACGAATCTCCGTGCGGGCCGGGTCCAGCACCAGGCTGGCTTGGCGGTAATAGGTCTCGGCGTTGGCCTTGATTTGCTCGGGCGTGAGCGGCGGGCGTGTGCTGTTGCGCCCGGAAGGGTCGCCAATCAGGCTGGTGAAGTCACCAATCAAAAAGATCACCTGATGCCCCAGGTCCTGCAACTGGCGCATTTTGTTCAACACCACGGTGTGGCCTATGTGAATGTCGGGAGCGGTGGGATCCAAGCCCAGCTTGATGCGCAGCGGTGTGCCGGTTGCTTCTGAGCGCGCCAGTTTTTTGACCCACTCGTCTTCAGGAATCAACTCCTCACACCCCCGCAAGCTCACGGCCAAGGCTTCCCGGACACGGTCGGTTACAGGAAAAGGGGCTAATAGACGTTGATTCATAATGGTTTTTCCGGGTGTCGCTGGGGCTGCGGCAGATATACTTGCGGTTCTTCTTCGTGCTGGATTTTAAATCGCACGATGACCTCAGTAGACCCCTTGCCTTTGGGAACTGCTGTTCCCTCTCACTTGGGGTATCCCGTTTGAAAAATACGTTCGCCTGCGCGTTGGATGCAATTTTGAGTTTTAAAAATTCAAGTGCACGTTTGCCCTTACGCAAACTCATGGCCGTGGCCGGCGCGCTCCTGCTGCTGGGCGGCGGCGGGGCTTATGCCGTGGCGACTGCGGTGGTGTCCCTGGTACCTGATGCCTCCCAACTGCCCGTGCGCGAGCTCAGCGAGTCGGTGCAGCCTTTGCCGCTCACGGCTCAGTCTGAGGTGCTTGAAGCCCATCGCCAAACGCTGTTTCGCTCAGACATCACCCGCTCCAGCGACACCGCAGACACCTTGCTCAAACGCTTGGGGCTGGACGACCCGAGCGCCGCCGCTTTTTTGCGCGCCGACACCATCAGCCAGCAGAATTTGATGGGCCGCTCAGGACGCAGCCTGACCGTTGAAGCCAGCGCGACCAACACACTGCTCAAACTCAGCGCCCGTTGGA
>CANCDA010000158.1 GCA_947374705.1 Comamonadaceae bacterium
GATGGTCAGCGCTTCCGCTCGGTGTTGACTGAGTACCAAAAGGCGCCTCAGGTCACGCGCGACCGGCTCTATCTGGAAACCATGCAGCAGATTTATGGCAATGTGACCAAGGTGCTGGTGGAGTCCAAGCAGGGCTCCAACCTGCTGTACTTGCCGCTGGACAAAATCATGCAAATGAGCTCGTCTGGAGAGGGCGTCGGTCAAGCTGCCGCAGCGGCCATACCCGTCGTACCGTTTGCGCCGACGGCCCCCACCACTTCTTCCAACGATCCGCGAGCCCGGGAAAACTCCCGCTCACGTGACCGCGATGTACGCTAGGAGCCCGATATGAACCGGCTTGGATTTATCTTTTCTTCGTTGCTGCTGTTGTTGGCTCTGGCCAGTTCCACTCTCTTCGTGGTGGATCAGCGGCAGTTTGGTGTGGTGTACGCCTTGGGTCAAATCAAGGAAGTCATCACGGAGCCGGGCCTCAACATCAAGTTGCCCCCGCCTTTTCAGAACGTGACCTATATCGACAAGCGTTTACTGACCCTGGATAGCACCGACACCGAGCCCATGCTCACCTTGGAAAAGCAGCGTGTCGTGATCGACTGGTATGTGCGCTGGCGCATCAGCGACCCGACTGAGTACATCCGCAATGTCGGTTTGAACGAAGCGGCAGGTGCTAGCCAGCTCAACCGCGTGGTGCGCAATGCATTCCAGGAAGAAGTTAACAAACACACCGTCAAGGAGTTGCTCTCACTCAAACGCGAAGCCTTGACCGCAGACGTAAAAAAAGAAGTACTTGAAAAAGTGCGGGGCGCCAAACCCTGGGGGGTTGACGTGGTGGACGTGCGTATCACCCGCGCCGACTATGTGGACGCCATCACCGAATCGGTTTATCGGCGCATGGAGGCCGAACGCAAGCGGGTTGCCAATGAGTTGCGTTCCACCGGTGCGGCTGAGGGCGAAAAAATCCGCGCCGATGCCGACCGCCAGCGCGAGGTGACCATTGCCAATGCCTACCGCGACGCGCAAAAAATCAAGGGCGAGGGCGATGCCGAAGCCGCGCGCATTTATGCCGAAGCCTTTGGCCGTGACCCGCAGTTTGCCCAGTTCTACCGCAGCCTGGAGGCCTACAAAGCCAGCTTCAACAAGAAGAGCGACGTGATGGTGATTGACCCCTCCAGCTCCGAGTTCTTCAAGGCGTTTCGGGGGCAGTCTGCCCCGGCTTCTGCACCCGCGAAGAAATAAGGTTTGATCGGTAGTGAATAGCGACAGCTTCTGGTTGGCTATGGCCCTCGTTTTGGTGATCGAGGGCCTTTTCCCCTTCATATCTCCTTCGGGCTGGCGTCAAATGTTTTCTCAAATTTTGCAGAAAACAGATGGCCAGCTTCGCTTTTTCGGCCTGTGCAGCATCCTCGGGGGTGTTGTCTGGCTCTTGTGGCTTCAGTTTTGAGATTTGCCGGTCAACAAGCCCGGTAAAATCTCGTTTTTAACAGCGTCCAATAATCACATGTCTGCCTGGGTCCTGCCGGATCACATTGCCGATGTCTTGCCTTCCGAGGCCCGTCACATCGAAGAACTTCGTCGCAATCTGCTCGATATGGCCCGCTGCTATGGCTATGAGCTGGTCATGCCCCCGTTGCTGGAACATTTGGAGTCTTTGCTGACAGGCACTGGGAAAACACTCGATCTGCAAACCTTCAAGTTGGTCGATCAGCTCTCGGGTCGCATGATGGGTTTGCGGGCCGACACCACCCCTCAGGTGGCCCGTATTGATGCGCACTTGCTCAACCGCCAAGGCGTAGCGCGCCTGTGCTACTGCGGCCCGGTGATGCACACCCGTCCCGCAGGCCCCCATGCCACCCGTGAGCCCTTGCAGTTTGGCGCGGAGATGTATGGCCACGCAGGTCCCGAGGCCGATCTGGAAGTGTTGCAACTCGCGCTGGACTGTCTCAAGTCCACCCGCGTGCCCTCGTTCAACGTGGATCTGGCTGATGCGCGCATCGTGAACGCCTTACTTGCGGATTTGCCCTTGGCTCCCAATGCCTTGATGCCCTTGCATGAAGCGCTGGCCGCCAAGGATGCGAGTGAGTTGACGCGCCTGACCCGTGATTTCCCTGCGGCCACGCGTCAGGCTTTACTGGCTCTTGTGCAGCTTTACGGTGATCAAAACGTCTTGGGTGAAGCTGAAAAAATTCTGCCGCCCTTGCCTGCTGTGCGTGAGGCACTGTCCAATTTGAAGTGGCTGGCAGGTCACCTGGGTCATCTGGCCAGCACACCCATCACCTTCGATCTGGCCGACCTGCGCGGCTATGCCTACTACACCGGTGTGCGCTTTGCCATCTACGCACCGGGAGCCAGCGATGCCCTGGTGCGTGGCGGTCGCTACGACGAGGTGGGTGCGGTGTTTGGCCGGAATCGCCCCGCTGTGGGCTTCAGTCTGGATGTGAAAGCGCTGGTCAACGGGGTTGAAGCTCGTCCCTTGCGCGCCGCCATTCGCGCGCCTTGGGGTGAATCTTCAGACCTGCGTTCAGCCATTGCCGAGCTGCGTGCACAGGGCGAAACCGTGGTCTGCGTGTTGCCAGGTCACGAGAGCGAAATCGACGAATTTCATTGCGACCGCGAGTTGATATCAGCCGCTGGTCAATGGGTCATACAAGCAATCTGAGAAAACTGAGATGAATACAACCAAAGGACGTAACGTTGTTGTCGTGGGCACCCAATGGGGCGACGAGGGCAAAGGCAAACTGGTCGATTGGCTCACCGAGAGCGCCCAAGGCGTGGTGCGCTTCCAGGGGGGGCATAACGCAGGCCACACGCTGGTGATTAACGGCGTTAAAACCGCGCTGCACCTCATCCCCAGCGGCATCATGCGCCCCGGCGTCAAGTGCTACATCGGTAACGGTGTGGTGCTGTCCGCTGCCAAACTGTTTGAAGAAATTGAAGGGCTGGAGAAGGTCGGCGTTGAGGTGCGCTCGCGCCTGCGCATCAGCGAGGCTTGCCCGCTGATTTTGCCGTTCCACTCCGCACTCGACGTGGCGCGCGAAGCGGCACGCGAGCAGGGTGGGGCCGAGAAAATTGGCACCACCGGTCGCGGCATTGGCCCCGCGTATGAAGACAAAATCGCCCGCCGTGCATTGCGCGTGCAAGACCTGAAATACCCCGAGCGCTTTGCCGCCCGGCTGCACGAGTTGCTCAAGCTGCACAACCACGTGCTCACCACCTTCCTGGGTTCCAAAAACTTCACCTTCGGCGACGCCCTCAAGCCCTACATCAAGGACGGCGAGGTGCAGTTCGACGCCGTGTACGACGAGGCCATGCGCCACGCTGAACTCCTCAAGCCCATGATTGCTGATGTGTCGAGGGAACTGAACGAGGCCCACCACGCCGGTATGAACCTGCTGTTTGAAGGCGCGCAAGGCACCTTGCTGGACGTGGATCACGGCACCTACCCCTATGTGACCTCCAGCAACTGCGTGGCGGGCAATGCCTCGGCCGGTTCTGGCGTGGGCCCCGGCATGCTGCACTACATCCTGGGCATCACCAAGGCCTACTGCACACGCGTGGGTGGTGGCCCGTTCCCGACCGAGTTGGATTGGGAAACCCCAGGCACACCGGGCTACCACATGAGCACGGTGGGCGCTGAAAAAGGCGTCACCACCGGGCGTTCACGCCGCTGCGGCTGGTTTGATGGGGCTTTGCTCAAGCGCTCGGCGCAGGTCAACGGCCTGACCGGCATGTGTCTGACCAAGCTGGACGTGCTTGATGGCCTCAAAGAGCTGCTGCTGTGTACCGGTTACGAGTTGGACGGCGAAGTGATTGACATCTTGCCCATGGGCGCAGATGAAATCTCGCGCTGCAAACCCATCTATGAAACCCTGCCCGGCTGGAGCGACACCACGGTGGGCGTGACGGAGTACAACAAGTTGCCGCTCAATGCGCGCCTGTATTTGCAACGTATCGAGCAGGTGACGGGTGTGCCAATTCACATCATCTCCACCAGCCCGGACCGCGATCACACCATCATGATGCGTCACCCCTACATTGCTGAGTAGAAAAAGTCAGGAACTATCCATGTTGACGGAAGACGGCAAGCACTTGTACGTGAGCTACGACGAGTACCACAACCTGATCGAAAAGCTCGCCATCAAGGTGCACCAGTCCGGCTGGGCCTTTGACACCATTCTGTGTCTGGCACGTGGCGGCATGCGGCCTGGTGACATCCTTTCGCGGGTGTTCAAGAAACCGCTGGCCATCATCTCCACCAGCTCGTACAAGGCTGATCTGGGCAAGACCCAGGGCCACTTGGACATCGCCAAATTCATCACCACGCCCCTGGGCGAGATTGCCGGTCGCGTGTTGCTGGTGGACGATTTGGCGGATTCTGGCTACACGCTGGATGCTGTCATGCAGCTCTTGCGCACCGGCTACCCTGCCATTACAGAGATGCGCAGCGCCGTGATCTGGACCAAAGCGAAATCAAAATTCGTGGCCGATTACTCGGTCGAGCCGCTGCCGACCAACCCCTGGATTCACCAGCCCTTTGAGAACTACGATCGGCTCACCCCGGAGCAACTGCTGGCGAAGTGGAAAGTCTGAGCGGGGAGGGCGTGATGCGAGACCTCAACACCGAACTCATCCATCACCCCTACACGCCGCCTGAGGGCTTTGCGGCCCCGCAACCGGGTGTGTTCAAGGCATCGACCGTCATCTTCCCCAACGTGACTGCCATGCGCCAGCGTGAATGGAAGGACAAAACCGGCTACACCTACGGCCTTCACGGCACGCCCACCACCTACGTGCTGGAAGAGCGCCTATGCACCCTGGAAGGCGGGCGCCAATGCCTGCTCTTGCCCAGTGGGTTGGCCGCGATTGCCAACGTCACGCTGGCCCTGCTCAAGACCGGCGATGAGGTGCTGATCCCCGACAACGCCTATGGCCCCAACAAAACCCTGGCCGAAGGCGAACTCAAAGCCTGGGGCATCAGCCACCAGTTTTATGACCCGATGAACCCGCCTGATCTGGCGCGCAAGATCGGCCCCAAGACGAAGCTGGTCTGGCTGGAAGCTGCAGGCTCGGTGACGCTGGAGTTCCCCGACCTCCCCGAGCTCGTGCGCATCTGCCAGCGCTTGGGTGTCATCAGCGCGCTGGACAACACCTGGGGCGCGGGCCTCGCCTTCAAACCCTTTGATCTCGCACCGGGGCTGGGTGTGGACATCTCTGTGCACGCCCTCACCAAATACCCCAGTGGCGGCGGTGATGTGCTCATGGGCAGCGTCATCACGCGGGACGAGGCCTTGCACATCCGCCTCAAGCTCTCACGCATGCGCTTGGGCTTTGGCATTGGCATCAACGATGTTGAGACGATCTTACGGGCTCTGCCCAGCATGGCTTTGCGCTACGCCGAGCATGACCGCAGTGCGCGTGCGCTGGCGCTGTGGTGTCAGGGTCAGACCGAGATCGTTCAGGTCTTGCACCCAGCGCTTCTCGATTCTCCCGGCCACGCCCATTGGCAAGCGCTGTGCAAAAACGAAGAGGGTGGCGCGGCTGGCCTGTTCAGCGTTCTTCTCGACCCGAAGTTCACCAGGGATCAAGTTGATGCCTTTTGCGATGCGCTGCGCCTGTTCAAGCTGGGTTACAGCTGGGGCGGCCCGATGAGTTTGGTCGTGCCTTACGACTTGGGCACGATGCGCAGCGTCTGGCCCGCTCATTTGAAACAGGGTCATCTGCTGCGGTTTTCAACCGGGCTAGAGGCCGTGGTAGACCTTCAAGCCGACTTGGCGCAAGCCCTTGCT
>CANCDA010000159.1 GCA_947374705.1 Comamonadaceae bacterium
TCCACCGTGCCCAAAATGAACCGTGCGGAGGCAGCCGCCTACATCAGCACGGAGATTGCACGTTGGCGCGAGGTGGTGAAGGTGTCTAACGCTAAGTTGGATTGACGCGAAAGCAGCTCAACTCCCCGCCACCTTCATCCGATTCACCAGAATCGACCCCACCGTTTTCGCGCCATAGTTGTAGGTATCCGCCCCCACGGCCTGGATGCCTTTGAGCATGTCTTTCATGTTGCCCGCGATGGTGATCTCGTGCACCGGAAAAGCGATGCGGCCCTTCTCGACCCAAAAGCCGCTGGCCCCGCGTGAGTAGTCACCCGTCACGTAGTTCACGCCGCTGCCCATCAGCTCGGTGACGAACAGGCCGGTGCCCAGTTTTTGCAGCATCGTATCCAGATCGTCCCCTGCACGGGTCAGGCGCGAAGTGAGCGTGAGGTTGTGCGAACCACCCGCATTGCCCGTGGTTTTCATGCCCAGTTTGCGGGCCGAATAGGTGCTTAAAAAATAACCTTGCACACGCCCGGCCTCGATGACCGAGCGGGCCTTGACCTGCACGCCTTCATCGTCAAACGGCGAACTGCCTTTGCCGCGTTTGATGAAGGGGTCTTCTCGTACGTCGATGTGTTTGGGCAGTACCTGTTTGCCCAATGAATCCAGCAAAAACGTGCTCTTGCGGTACATCGCACCGCCACTCAACGCTTGCACCAGCGCGCCCAGGAGGCCCGCAGCCAGGGGCGACTCAAACAGCACCGGGCATTGGGTAGTGGGGATCTTGCGGGCGTGCAGGCGACTCAAGGCGCGCTCGGCGGCGTAGCGACCCACCGCCACGGGCGAGGCCAGATCGTCCGGGTGGCGCATGGAGCTGTACCAGGCGTCACGCTGCATATCCTCGCCCCGGCCGGCAATGGGCGAGACCGAGATGGAGTGGCGCGAGCTGGCGTAGCCGCCGCGAAAGCCGTGGGTGTGCGCGCTGAAAAAATGCGACTGCTGGGCCGACACCGCCGCGCCCTCGCTGTTGGTGATGCGTTTGTCCGTCTTCAACGCGGCGCTCTCGCACACCAGCGCGAGTTGCGCAGCCTGCTCGCTGGTGATGGCCCAGGGGTAGAACAAATCCAAATCCGGCAGGGCTTGTGTGGGCGGCACGACGTCTTCGATGTCGGGCAAACCCGCCATTGGGTCTTCCGCCGTGAAACGGGCAATGTCGTAGGCTGCTTGCACGGTCTGGTGAATGGCCGCTTTAGAGAAGTCCGACGTGCTGGCGTTGCCCCGGCGGTTGCCCAAGTACACCGTCACACCCAGCGACTTGTCGCGGTTGCGCTCCACGTTCTCCAGCTCGCCCTTGCGCACGGACACGCTCAGGCCACAGCCCTCAGAGGCCTCGGCCCCAGCGTTGCTAGCACCCAGTTTTTTGGCATGCGCCAAGGCGGTGTCCACCAGTTCCTCAAAGTAGGGGCGGCTGTAGCTGAAGCCGCTGTCAGCGGGAGGAATGACACTTGGGGTGACACGTGGGGTGGCGTTTGGAGCGCGAGGGAGAAGTTTTTTCACATCGGGAGCTATGATACTTGCCCGAGCGACACACCACGTGCCGCCACTCTGATCCCCCACCATGTCACGCAAACCCAAAAAAGGCTATTTCGTCAAAGGCCAGTTCGTTGCCGAAGGCAGCGAGCTTGACCTTGAGCTCAAACGCGAGCTCAAAGGCGATAACGAAATCAGCCGCACCGACCTCAAACGCGAAAGCACCGAGCTGCAAAAACTCGGTGAAGAGCTGATGTCCCTGCGCGCCGATTTGATGGCGCGCCTGGACTTGTCCGACAAGCTGAAGGACGCGCTGGTGGACGCCAAACGCATCACCAACTTCGAGGGCAAGCGCCGCCAAATGCAGTTCGTCGGCAAACTCATGCGCCTGCTAACGCCCGAACAGCTCGATGCGGTACGCGCCGCCCTGGAAGAGCAACGCGCCCCTTCCGCCCGTGAGACCTTGGCGCTGCACTTGACCGAGCAATGGCGCGACCGGCTGATTGCCGACGAAGACGCCGTCGGCCAGTGGATCACCCAATACCCGCAAACCGACTCACAGCAACTGCGTGCCCTGGTGCGTCAGGCCCGCAAAGACGCCAAGCCGCACGACCAGGACGCCGAATCCAAAGGTCTGGCCCCGCGCCATGGCCGCGCTTACCGGGAGATTTTTCTGCTGGTGCGCGGGCAGCTCTCGGGCGGTGTGGATGTGCCGGAGAACGACGCGTCTGCGGGAAGTTACGCGCCCTGAGGTGTGGTCATGAGCTTGCGCAGGGCGGCAGTCGGCTGGGGTGGTTTTTCGCAGGTGGCGGCAAAGGCCTCAAACGCAGCTTTCGACAGTGTCAAGCTCGACACCGTGGAACCGGATAGTGCTCACCCTACTTCACAGCCGCAAGCCCCTTCACGCCATGCCGCTCGATGGAGCGCGCCACAAACCCGGAAGCGATCATCTCCTCGACAAACGTTTTCAAATACTGCGCCGCCGCAAGCCGCGCGCGAGGGGTGGAGAAACCGTGGTTCACCGTCATGAACCGGCCTTCGATCAATCGTGCATCGGGCATCTTGTCGATAGCGTCGAGCAACATCGGCTTCAAACCCGCAAGGGCGTCCGCGCGCCGCTCATTGAACAGATCGAAGGACGCTTGGATGCCCTTGGTGCGCGTGAGCGTAGCGTTGCGCAGCGTTTGTGTCAGGTAAAGCTCGTAGCCCGCCTTTTCCGGCGCGGAAATGCGCACGCCTGAAGCATCGACCTGCGCAACGGATTTGAGCGCCGAATCCTTGTGCACCATGTAGGTCGCCTCGATCTCGGTTATGGCGGGAGAAAACGTGATCGTTTGCGCGCGCGCCTGTGCGATGGCCAGGATCGCGACATCCCAAGTGCCCTTGTCCACCGCATCCGCCACTTCGCCCGGCGAGACGTGGACCACCAGCTCCAAGGGCACGCCGAGTCGCGACGCCAACTCACGCATCAGATCCACGCTCACCCCGCGCAGTTCGCCGGTCACCGCGTCCTTGGTCGTGAACAAGGTATTTTCCAGATTCATACCGGCGCGAAGTTTGCCCGTGGGTGCCAGCTCAGCGCGTGCTGCATCGGGCACAGCCGACGGTGTGGCGCAACCCGCGATAACGACCGCAGCCAATGCCATCGACAATGATTTCAGCATGCCATCTCCTTCAAGGTTAGAACGATTGCGAAATTGCGTCCGCTCAATATGCCAGTGTAAGGTTTCGTGAGGCCCACGAAAGCCGATTAGCGTACGGCCTTGAGTGTCGCTATGGGTAAATACAAGCTTAGCGGCTCATCCAAAGTCGCGGCGAAACCCAGCGCCGTGTAAAACGCTTTGGCTTGCTCGTGCTTGGCATCGACGGTGACGGCGTACAAGCCGACTTGCTGCGAAAACTCCAGTGACAGTTGCAACGCGAAAGCCATGAGCTGTTGCCCAACGCCTTGACCCTGCGCTGCACGGTCAACGGCCAAGCAGCCTATGCGCAAAACTGGTGCGGGGTAGCGCGGAAGCTTGAGCTCGTTTGGCAACTGGGTGGCTTCTACCTGGCCCACGCTGAGGGTGACAAATCCAATGACCTGCACGCCGTCTGCGGCCAGTGCGACGTAGGTTTTGCCATAGCCTTTGCGCGCCAGTTGACCGGATTGGCGTTGCAGAAAATCATTCAACGCGCCGTCACCGCAGTCAAAGCCGCTGCGCACATGATGGGCGGCGAGCAGCGCAATAGGCGTGGGCATTAGCGCAAGGCCATGAGCTTACGCAGGGCGGCAGTCGGCTTGGGCGGTTTTTCGCAGGTGGCGACAAAGGCTTCAAACGCGGTTTGCGACAGCACTAGGGCGTCGCTGCTGGCCACAATTCGGCGAGCGGCCTCGTAGGTGTTTTGCAACATAAAGCCCGACACGGTGGAGCCCATGATGGCTGCCGCACGCTCGATGAGGGCTTTGGCTTCGGGGCTAGTGCGCAGATTGATGCGGACTGATTCGGTGTGGGCAGTGGCGGGCATGGGGTGGCTCCAGTGGAGTTTAAATTGTACGTCAATTTGGCTCAAAAACGAGAGGCCACCAGCGCAGGGACCGCACCCAGCTCGCAGCCCAAAGTCTCATGATGCGCGGCGACTTCAGCAATTTGTCTGAGCGAAAACTGATGGAGTGCCTGATTCGACCGGGCTACAACATTGAGATCAAAGTGGGTGCGGAAAAATCTACCAGACTACGAAACTGGAGCCAGTTGACACGTGGCGAGACAAGCACATCGACAAAGACCAATGCTAAAAACTCAACAAAAATTCATGCTTTCGTCCCTTCTTGCACGCGCCATACAGCCTAATTTTTAGTAACTGATTTTGAGCTTTCGGACGATTTTCCGCATGGCATGAATTTTCAAGTCCAACAGGGATATGCCTGAGTTTGCAGCCTGTCGCCGATACCATTCCCCTACCACTGCGAACCGAAAGTTTGTCTCAGTTCCTCAATGTTTTCAACTGACAGAGCTACAGACTGCGGCTGACTCAGCAGCCACAGCTTCGCCGTCTCTTCCAGTTCCTCCAACGTCGCCATTGCAGCACCCGGCGTGTCATGCCAGACGTTGGGGCCTAGGCGCTCTAGCATGACGGCGCGGATGGAAGTGCCCCGTGCTTGGTAGCGGGTGATAGTGGCGGCCACGTCTTGGGCAGCTTGGGGGTCGCCGGGTTTGCGGTAGCTGATGATCGGCACGTGGCCGACCTTCATGACGAAGTAGGGGGTGAGGGCGGGGAGCAACTCTTCACCTTGCCCCTCCCCCAACGTCAGCGCCACGCAATGCGTGCTGTGGGTGTGGATGACGCAGCGTGCGGGTGCGCCTGTGCTGGCGCTGGCTTCGTAAATATGGCGATGCAGGGCGATGGTTTTGCTGGCTTTGTCGCCGCTGATCTGCTGGCCCTGGGCATCGAGCCGCGCCAGTCGCGCCGGGTCCAAGAAACCCAGGCAGGCGTCGGTAGGCGTGATGAGAAAGCCGCCGCCTTGCGCAGCGTCTAGCTGCACGCTGATGTTGCCTGCGGTAGCGTGGACGTAGCCGCGTGCAAACAGGCTTTGCCCGACGCGGCAGATGTCTTCTCGGGCTTGGGTTTCTGTCATGTCAACACGTCGAAGGCGGTGGTGAAGAAATCGGGTGCGCCAAAGTTGCCGGACTTGAGTGCGAGGTGCAGACCCTCCATGTACTGAGCATTTTGGGGCGCGAGTGGCGATGGCGCATGGCACCAAGGCACACCGGGGGCGATCTGCGGCCCGATGCGCAGGCGTTTGATGTCCAGCGCCTGCACGCAAGCCCCTGAGGTCTCGCCACCGGCCACGATGAGCTGGCGCACGCCTTGTTGCACCAGACCACAGGCCACAGCGGCCAGCGCCTGCTCGACCAATTGGCCTGCGCGCTCGATGCCCAACTCGGCCTGCACGGCGCGCACGGCGTCGGGCTCGGCGGTGGCATAGACCAACACGGGGCCAGTGGTCAAACGCTCTTGCGCAAAGGCCAATGCATTCGCCACCACACCGGCAGCTACATTCTCGCCCTGCGCCAGTTGCAAAGGGTTCACCGCAAAGGCCGCCCCGCCGCTGGCGATGAAGGCAGCCACCTGGCCGTTAGTCGCTGTGGAGCAACTGCCGGACACGATGGCCCGCAAGCCTTGCGCAGCAGGCAGACT
>CANCDA010000160.1 GCA_947374705.1 Comamonadaceae bacterium
GGGGCAGTCCATTGAGTTGCTCAAAGAACTTCACATTCTGACCCGTGAAGGCAAACTCAACCAGGATTCACGCCGCAAACTCAAACAGGTTTACCACCTCTACCAATTTATCGAGAAATTGCTTGATGAGTTGCGGGTGAGTCGGGAAACATCCAACGAGCAAACCCCGAGGCCGATTACCTTGGCCGACCACGGCGCGGGCAAATCCTATCTGGGTTTCATCCTCTACGATCTGTTTTTCAAGACATTCAAGAGCGGTCACATATACGGCATAGAGACCCGGGCCGAACTCGTGCAGAAATCACGTGAACTGGCACAGCGCCTGGGTTTTGAGCGCATGTCGTTCTTGAACCTGAGCGTGCAGGAATCAGCACACAGTGCAGAGCTTCCAGAAAGAATAGACGTCATCACCGCCCTGCATGCCTGCGACACCGCAACCGACGACGCCATCGCTTTCGGTCTGCAAAAGCAAGCCCATTTCATGGTGCTGGTGCCTTGCTGCCAAGCCGAAGTGGCGCGGGTATTGGGTGCAGGAAAGGCTTTGTCCCTGAACCGCACCCCGCTGGCCGAGCTGTGGCGGCATCCGCTGCACACCCGTGAGATGGGGAGTCAGATCACCAATGTGCTGCGCTGCCTCTACCTAGAGGCCTGGGGCTACCAAGTCACCGTGACCGAGCTGGTGGGTTGGGAGCACAGCATGAAAAACGAGCTGATTATTGCGCGCCATACGGGTCAGAAAAAACGCCCCTCAGCCGAGCGGCTCAAAGCCATTTTGGAAGAGTTTGGGCTCACAGCGTTGCTGGCATCGCGTTTTCATCTGCCTCCAGACGTGTCGCCAAAATAATTGAAATAATTGGGGTCAGATTCCAATTAAGATTGCGGCTTCCACATTTGCAGCATTCTCACCATGGCACGTCTCCCCCGTCTCAGCGTTCCCGGCTATCCCCACCACATCATCCAGCGGGGCAATAATCGGCAGCCCATTTTTTCTGCCCCAGCCGACTATCGACTGTTGCTGGACTTGCTGGACGAGAACGCCAAGAAGTTTGACGTGGCCGTTCATGCCTATGTGCTCATGAGCAATCACTTCCATCTGCTGCTCACCCCTGAGACGCAGGATGGCGTGCCGCAGATGATGCAAGCGGTGGGGCGTCGCTACGTGCGCTATTTCAACGATGCGCAAGGTCGCACGGGGACGCTGTGGGAGGGTCGCTACAAGTCCACCTTGATCCAGACGGATCGCTACCTGATGGCCTGCATGGCTTACATCGACCTGAACCCGGTGAGGGCGGGCATGGTCGCGCAAGCGGGTGACTACCCTTGGTCTAGCCACGGACATTACATCGGGCAAAAAACAGATCGCTTGATCACCCCTCACCCCTTGTATTGGGCGTTGGGCAACACGCCGTTTGCGCGCGAGGCAGCCTATGTGGAACTGGTGAATGCGGGGGTCAGCATGGACCAGCAGCAAGCATTGACGCAGGCAACTCTCAGCGGTTGGGCCTTGGGGGAGGCAGATTTTGTCAGTGAGCTGCAGAAAAAAACAGACAGACGAATCAACAAGGTGAGCGCCGGGCGGCCTATGTCAGTCTCAAAAAAACCATGAAATATGGCGATAGGCTAATAGTAACCTGCATAGATAGCTATCATTTTTGATGTGTCCCCAATAGTTAATTGATTGAAGTTGTTGTAAATTAATTGGAATCTGACCCTAATTATTTTGCTTGGCAAATGGGGCTTGGTGGACTATGCTTTGAGCCCTTGTGAAATTTTTAGGAGCGCGCCATGTCCCAGGCAGCAGAGATTGAGTATCTCCAACAAAACGGTTTGTATTCTTCCGCCAACGAGCATGACGCTTGTGGGGTGGGTTTTGTGGCGCACATCAAGGGGGTTAAGACCCACGCGATCGTGCAAGGCGCGCTCAAAATTTTGGCTAATCTGGACCATCGGGGCGCCGTGGGTGCCGATAAGTTGATGGGTGACGGCGCGGGCATTTTGATTCAGCTGCCTGATGCGCTGTACCGCGAAGACATGGCCCTGCAAGGTGTAGCCTTGCCGCCTCAAGGTGAGTACGGTGTGGGCATGATCTTTTTGCCCAAAGAGCATGCCTCGCGGCTGGCGTGCGAGCAAGAGATGGAGCGTGCCATCAAGGCCGAAGGTCAGGTGCTGCTGGGTTGGCGTGATGTACCGGTGGATCGCGACATGCCCATGTCGCCCACCGTGCGCGAGAAAGAGCCGATTCTGCGCCAGGTCTTCATTGGTCGCGGCAGCGATGTGATCGTGCAAGACGCGCTGGAGCGCAAGCTGTATGTGATCCGCAAAACCGCCAGCAAGGCCATCGGCAACCTGCAGCTTAAGCACAGCAAAGAATATTACGTGCCCAGCATGTCCAGCCGCACCGTGGTTTACAAAGGCCTGTTGTTGGCCGATCAAGTCGGCACCTACTACCTGGATTTGAAAGACGAACGCTGCGTTTCTGCTTTGGGTCTGGTGCACCAGCGCTTCTCCACAAACACCTTCCCCGAGTGGCCATTGGCTCACCCCTACCGCTATGTGGCGCACAACGGTGAGATCAATACCGTCAAAGGCAATTACAACTGGATGAAGGCACGCGAAGGCGTGATGTCGTCCCCCGTGCTGGGTGCGGACTTGCAAAAGCTCTACCCCATCAGCTTTGCCGATCAGTCCGACACCGCCACCTTCGACAACTGCCTGGAGTTGCTCACCATGTCGGGCTATCCGATCAGTCAGGCCGTGATGATGATGATCCCCGAGCCGTGGGAGCAGCACACCACCATGGACGAGCGCCGCCGCGCTTTTTACGAGTACCACGCGGCCATGCTGGAGCCCTGGGATGGCCCCGCCTCAATCGTGTTCACCGATGGTCGCCAGATTGGCGCTACGCTGGACCGCAATGGCCTGCGCCCCTCACGCTATTGCATTACCGATGACGACCTCGTCATCATGGGCTCAGAGTCCGGCGTGTTGCCCGTGCCTGAGAGCAAGATCGTACGCAAATGGCGTTTGCAGCCCGGCAAGATGTTCCTGATCGATCTGGAACAGGGCCGCATGATTGATGACGAGGAAATCAAGTCCAATCTGGCCAACAACAAGCCCTACAAGCAGTGGATTGAGAACTTGCGCATCAAGCTGGACGATGTGTCCTACTCCGAGCGCAGAAAACGCGTGGCGGATGGTCAGAATGTTGCGGGTGACAAGCGCATCACCGACCAAATTAGTCTGCTGGATCGCCAGCAGGCTTTCGGCTTTACCCAAGAAGATCTGAAGTTCCTGATCGCCCCCATGGCGACCGCAGGCGAAGAAGCCATTGGCTCCATGGGCAATGACAGCCCACTGGCCGTGTTGTCGGACAAAAACAAGCCGCTCTACAACTACTTCAAGCAGTTGTTCGCGCAAGTGACCAACCCGCCCATCGACCCGATCCGCGAAGCCATCGTGATGTCGTTGGTGTCCTTTGTGGGGCCCAAGCCCAATCTGCTGGACATCAACCAGGTCAACCCGCCCATGCGCTTGGAGGTGAGTCAGCCGATTCTTGACTTTGCCGACATGGCCAAGTTGCGCAATATCGAAGCCACTACACAGGGTAAATTCCGCAGCTACACGCTCAACATCACCTACCCGCTGGCCTGGGGCCGTGAAGGCGTAGAAGCCAAGCTGGCCTCGCTGTGCGCTGAGGCCGTGGATGCGATCAAGGGCGGCAAGAACATCCTCATCATCAGTGACCGTGCCATCAATGCGACCCAAGTCGCCATTCCCGCGCTCTTGGCTTTGAGCGCGATTCACCAGCACTTGGTGCGTGAAGGCTTGCGTACGACAGCAGGCCTAGTGGTTGAGACGGGCACGGCGCGTGAGGTGCATCACTTCGGTGTGCTGGCGGGTTATGGCGCTGAAGCCGTGCACCCCTACTTGGCCATGGAAACCCTGGCTGCCATGCACCAGGACCTGCCGGGCGATCTGTCAGCCGATAAGGCGATCTATAACTACGTCAAAGCCATCGGCAAAGGCCTGTCCAAGATCATGTCCAAGATGGGCGTGTCCACCTACATGAGCTACTGCGGTGCGCAGTTGTTTGAGGCCATTGGCCTGAACACTGAAACCATCGACAAGTATTTCACCGGCACGCCCAGCCGTGTGGAAGGCATTGGCATCTTCGAGGTGGCGGAAGAAGCCATTCGTATGCACAAGGCTGCGTTCAGCAACGACCCGGTGCTGGCCTCTATGTTGGAAACCGGCGGCGAATACGCCTGGCGTACCCGTGGTGAAGAACACATGTGGACGCCTGATGCCATTGCCAAGCTGCAACACAGCACGCGCTCTAACAACTGGAATACCTACAAAGAATACGCTCAGCTCATCAACGACCAAAGCAAGCGCCACATGACGCTGCGTGGCCTGTTTGAGTTCAAGCTTGATCCCACTAAAGCGATTGCGGTGGACGCGGTTGAGCCCGCCAGTGAGATCGTCAAGCGTTTTGCCACCGGTGCCATGTCGCTGGGCTCCATCAGCACGGAAGCGCACGCCACCTTGGCTGTGGCCATGAACCGCATTGGCGGCAAGAGCAACACCGGTGAAGGCGGAGAAGACCCGGCGCGCTACCGCCAGGAACTCAAAGGCATCCCGATCAAGAAGGGTGAAACCCTCAAGAGCGTCATTGGTGCAGAACAGGTTGAGGTGGATCTGCCGCTGCAAGACGGTGATTCGCTGCGCTCCAAGATCAAGCAGGTGGCGTCCGGTCGCTTTGGTGTGACGGCCGAGTACCTCACCAGCGCCGATCAGATCCAGATCAAGATGGCACAAGGTGCCAAACCCGGTGAGGGGGGGCAGCTGCCTGGTGGCAAGGTGTCTAACTACATTGGCCGTTTGCGTCACTCAGTCCCCGGCGTGGGTTTGATCTCGCCGCCACCGCACCACGATATTTATTCGATTGAAGACCTGGCCCAGTTGATCCATGACTTGAAGAACGTGGCGCCACACGCCAGCGTTAGCGTCAAGTTGGTGAGCGAAATTGGTGTGGGCACCATCGCCGCTGGCGTGGCCAAGTGCAAGAGCGATCACGTGGTGATTGCCGGTCATGACGGCGGCACCGGCGCTTCGCCCTGGTCATCCATCAAGCACGCGGGCAGCCCGTGGGAAATTGGCCTGGCCGAAACCCAACAAACTCTCGTTTTGAACCGCTTGCGCAGTCGCATCCGCGTGCAGGCCGACGGCCAGATGAAGACGGGCCGCGATGTGGTGATTGGCGCGCTCTTGGGTGCTGATGAGTTCGGCTTTGCCACCGCCCCGCTGGTGGTGGAGGGCTGCATCATGATGCGCAAGTGCCATCTCAACACCTGCCCGGTGGGCGTGGCGACGCAAGACCCGGAGCTGCGCAAAAAGTTCTCCGGCAAGCCCGAACATGTGGTGAACTATTTCTTCTTCATCGCCGAAGAAGTGCGCCAAATCATGGCGCAAATGGGCATCGCCAAATTTGACGATTTGATTGGCCGCGCCGACCTGCTCGACACACGCCAAGGCATTGCGCACTGGAAAGCCAACGGTCTGGATTTCCGTCGCTTGTTTGCCATGGCTGACGTGCCGGCCGATGTGGCGCGCCACCACACCCAAGAGCAAGACCACGGGCTTGAGAAGTCGCTGGACAATGTGCTGATTGCCAAGTCACG
>CANCDA010000161.1 GCA_947374705.1 Comamonadaceae bacterium
CCCATGAACCCCCTCCTCACCCGGCTCCAGCCCTACCCCTTTGAGCGCCTGAAGCAGCTTTTTGCGCCCATCACGCCCAACCCGGCCCTGCGCCCCATCAGTTTGGGCATTGGCGAGCCGCGCCACGCCACGCCTAAGCTCATTACTGATGCGCTGACCGCGAACCAGAGCGGCCTGTCCAGCTACCCCGCCACCGCCGGTGAGCCCGCCTTTCGAGACGCTGCCGCTGGTTGGCTGCAAAGGAGGTATGGCATTGAAGTCAACCCCGCCACCCAGGTGCTGCCCGTCAATGGCACGCGCGAGGCGCTGTTTGCCCTGACGCAAACCCTCGTCGATCCGTCCCAACCGGGCGCGACAGTGCTGTGCCCCAACCCTTTCTATCAAATCTACGAAGGTGCGGTGCTGCTGGCCGGGGCGCAACCCTACTTTGTCCCCAGCGATCCGGCGAAAAATTTTGCCGTGGACTGGGACAGCGTGCCGCCCGAAGTGTGGGCCGCCACGCAGATGATGTTCGTCTGCTCCCCCGGCAACCCCACGGGGGCCGTGATGCCACTGGACGAGTGGAAGAAATTGTTCGACTTGAGCGACCGCTACGGCTTTGTCATCGCCTCGGACGAGTGCTACAGCGAGATCTACTTCCGCGACGAGCCGCCGCTGGGGGGCATGGAGGCCGCCGTCAAACTGGGTCGAGCCGACTTCAAAAATCTGATTTCGCTCACCAGCCTGTCCAAGCGCAGCAACGTGCCCGGCATGCGCAGCGGTTTTGTGGCGGGCGACGCGACCCTGATGAAGCAATTTTTGCTCTACCGCACCTACCATGGCAGCGCCATGAGCACGGTGGTGCAAGCCGCCAGCATCGCCGCCTGGGGGGATGAGCAACACGTCATCGCCAACCGCAACCTGTACCGCTCCAAATTCGCCCAAGTCACGCCCATCTTGGCCGAAGTGCTGGACGTGGCCCTGCCTGATGCGGCCTTTTACCTGTGGGCCGGGGTCAAGGGCAGCGACGTGGAATTCGCCCGAGACCTGTACGCAAATTACAATGTGACGGTTTTACCGGGCAGCTACCTGGCACGTGAAGCCCAGGGTTTTAACCCTGGGGCCGGGCGCATCCGCATGGCCCTGGTGGCCGAAACCGCCGAATGCGTGGAAGCCGCGCAGCGCATTGCCCAGTTTGTCAAATCCAATTCCTGAAACCTTGCGGGACAGACCTTTAGCTCTGTCCTCAACTGAATAGAAAGAAAACCATGACCCAACAACTCCAAGCCATCATCGACGCCGCGTGGGACAACCGCGCCAACATCTCCGTCCAGTCCGCGCCCAAAGAGGTGGCCGAGGCGGTCGAACACGTCATCACCGAGCTCAACAAGGGGCGACTGCGCGTGGCTACCCGTGAAAGCGTAGGCCAATGGACCGTGCACCAGTGGATCAAGAAGGCCGTGCTGCTGTCCTTCCGCCTGAAAGACAACGAAGTCATCAAGGCCGGTGATCTGGGTTTTTACGACAAGGTGCAAACCAAGTTCTCCCACCTGAGCGCAGAAGAGATGAAAGCCACGGGCGTGCGCGTGGTGCCACCCGCCGTGGCACGCCGTGGCAGCTTTATTGCCAAGGGCGCGATTTTGATGCCCTCTTACGTCAACATCGGCGCCTACGTCGATGAAGGCACCATGGTGGACACCTGGGCCACGGTGGGCAGTTGCGCCCAGATCGGCAAGAACGTGCACCTCTCTGGTGGTGTGGGTATTGGTGGCGTGCTGGAGCCGGTGCAGGCTGGCCCCACCATCATTGAGGACAACTGCTTCATCGGCGCGCGCTCCGAGGTGGTTGAAGGCGTGGTGATTGAAGAAAACTCGGTGCTCTCCATGGGCGTGTACATCGGCCAAAGCACGCCGATTTATGACCGCGCCACGGGTGAAATCACCTATGGCCGCGTTCCCTCAGGCTCGGTCGTCATCAGCGGCACGCTGCCCAAAGACAATGGCCGCTACAGCCTGTACGCCGCCATCATCGTCAAGCGGGTGGACGCGCAAACCCGCGCCAAGACATCATTGAACGACCTGCTGCGCGACTGATCAAGACAAAACCCGGAGGTACTGCATGAGCAATATGGAGCGCATCTTGCGCTTGATGAGCGAGAAGAAAGCCTCAGACGTTTATCTGTCGGCCCACTCGCCTGCGCTCATCCGCATCAACGGGCAATGCGTGCCCATCAACAGCCAGTCACTGCCCGCCGATGCACCGCGCAATTTGCTGGCCGAAGTCATCTCACCCGAGCGGATGGCCGAGCTGGAAGAAAAAGGCGAATTGAACCTGGGTTTCCCCTTGGCCGGGGTCGGGCGTTTTCGCTTGAGCGCCATGCGTCAACGCGGCTCCATCGCCGCTGTCATCCGCTTCATCACCAACGAAATTCCGCCGCTATCGAGCCTGTCACTGCCGCCCATCCTGACCGACTTGATCATGGAAAAGCGCGGCCTGATATTGATGGTGGGCGCCACCGGCATGGGCAAAAGCACCACCCTGGCCTCGATGATTGACCACCGCAACGAGAACATCCCCGGCCACATCCTGACGATCGAAGACCCGATCGAGTACCTGTTCAAAAACAAGCGCTCGGTGGTCAACCAGCGCGAAGTGGGCTTTGACACCGAGTCGCAAGAAATCGCCCTGAAAAATGCGCTACGCCAAGCCCCGGACGTGATCATGATCGGCGAAATTCGCGACCGCGAGACCATGTCCGCCGCTCTGGCCTACGCGCAAACCGGCCACCTGTGCCTGGCCACCTTGCACGCCAACAACAGCTACCAGGCGCTCAACCGAATTTTGAGTTTTTATCCCGTGGAGGTGCGCCCCACCATGCTGGGCGACCTGGCCGTGGCCCTCAAAGCCATCCTCTCGCAACGCCTGCTGCGCACCACCTCGGGCGGTCGTACGCCTGCGGTGGAGGTGATGATTAACACCAAGCTCGTCGCGGAGATGATTGAGAAAGGCGATTTCTCGGGCATCAAAGACGCGCAAGCCAACGCCATGAGCGAAGGCTCGCAAAACTTTGAAGAAGACATCGCCCGCCTCATCACCCAAGGCCTGGTGGATCGCAAAGAGGGCTTGGCCCATGCCGACTCCACCACCAACCTGATCTGGCGCCTGCAAAACACTTTTGCCAGACCGACTCAAAAAATCGAAGAGCTGGAAGACCCCGATGACACACCGTCATTCACTGAAATCACCCTGGACGTGCACCACGAATGACCCGCACCCTTGAACTCACCGAACAACTGATTGCCCAAGCCTCCGTCACCCCGCTGGACGCGGATTGTCAGGCCTTGATTGCGGCGCGCCTAGCGCCTTTGGGCTTTGTCTGCGAGACCATCGCCAGCGGCCCGGACGACTTTCGCGTCACGAACCTATGGGCCAAGCGCTCGGCCATCCGCCAGGGCGCAACACAAGCAGAACCCAAGTTGATCGTGTTCGCGGGCCACACCGATGTCGTCCCCACCGGCCCGCTGACCCAGTGGGGCAGTGACCCCTTCCAACCCACACACCGCGACGGCAAGCTCTATGGCCGCGGAGCCAGCGACATGAAAGCTTCGCTCGCCGCCTTTGTGGTGGCGGCGGAAGAATTTGTCGCCGCCCAGCCCGATGCCCATTTAGACATCGGCTTCCTCTTAACCAGTGACGAAGAAGGCCCCGCCACTGACGGCACGGTGGTGGTGCTTGAGGCACTCAAGCAACGCGGCGAGCGCATGGACTACTGCATCGTGGGCGAGCCGACTGCCGTCAAGCGCACCGGTGACATGATCAAAAACGGAAGACGGGGCAGCATGAGCGGCAAGCTCACCGTCAAAGGTGTGCAGGGCCACATCGCTTACCCGCACATGGCCAAGAACCCGATCCACCTGCTGACCCCGGCCATGGCCGAGCTGGTAACCATAGCGTGGGATCAAGGCAACGACTTCTTCCCCCCCACCACCTGGCAAATCAGCAACATCCACGGTGGCACCGGGGCCAGCAATGTGATTCCCGGCCATGTGGTGGTGGACTTCAACTTCCGCTTTTCCACCGAGTCCACCCCCGAAGGGCTACAGCAGCGTCTGAAAGCCGTGCTGGAGCAACACGGTCTGGAGTTTGACTTGACATGGGTGATCAGTGGCTTGCCATTTCTCACCCCACCCGGCACCTTGGTCAACGCGGTGCGCGATGCCATTCATGCTGAAACAGGCATCACTAGCGAGCTGTCCACCAGCGGCGGCACCAGCGACGGGCGCTTCATCGCCCAGTTTTGCCCCCAGGTGATTGAACTCGGCCCGCCCAACGACAGCATCCATATGGTGGACGAGTTCGTGCGCGTGGCCGACATCGAGCCGCTGAAAAACATTTACCGCCGTGTGCTGGAAACGCTGGCGGCATGACGGTTCTTGAACTCATTGAATCCGCTGCCCAGCAATTAACCAACGCCGCTGTGGCCTTTGGTCACGGCACGAGCAACGCCTTTGATGAAGCCGCCTGGCTGGTGCTGTGGCAACTCGGTTTGCCGCTGGACGATTTGGACAGCGTGCAAGACCAACCCGTCACCCCCGAGCAACAAGGCCAAGTCTCAGCGCTGATCATTAAGCGCATAGAGACCCGCAAACCCGCTGCCTACCTGACCCAAGAAGCCTGGCTGCAAGGCGTGCCCTTCTTTGTGGACGAGCGCGCCATCGTGCCGCGCTCCTTCATTGCAGAGCTGCTGGTGAGTGGCGCAATTGACCCGTGGCTGAGCGAGGCCACGCAGCGTGTGCTGGATCTGTGCACCGGCAACGGCAGTCTGGCCGTGCTCGCCGCCATGGCCTACCCGGATGTCACGGTGGATGGCGCGGACCTCTCCGCCGACGCCCTTGAAGTCGCCCGCGTCAATGTGGCCAAGCACGGCCTGCAAGGCCGCATCACCCTGCTGCCCTCAGACGGCTTGGCCAGCGTGCGCGGCCCCTACGACCTGATCTTGTGCAACCCTCCTTATGTCAACGCGCAGAGCATGAGCGCCCTGCCCGCCGAATACCAGGCCGAGCCCACGCTGGCCTTGGCCGGTGGCGCAGACGGCATGGACTTCATCCGCAACTTGTTGCGAGACGCGCCCGCCCACATGAGCCCGCAAGCCGTGCTGGTGCTGGAAATCGGCAACGAACGCGACAACTTTGAAGCCGCCTTTCCCACGCTGGAAGTGGTGTGGCTAGAAACCAGCGCTGGTGAAGACCAGGTGCTGTTGATTACGCGCGATGCGCTAACACCCTTAATCAGTTGAGGACAGAGCTGGCCCACTTCGTGTGGCTGCGGTCTTTCCCCCAAAATCTCAGAAAATGATTACCCTAAAAAACGTCGTACTGCGCCGCAGCGCCAAAGTCTTGCTGGACAGCGCCTCCGTCAACATCAACCCCGGCGAAAAAGTCGGCCTTGTGGGGCGCAACGGTGCGGGTAAATCTTCGCTGTTCGCCCTGCTCAACGGCGGCCTGCATGAGGACGCGGGCGAGTACTACATCCCCGCCCAATGGCGCATGGGCCAGGTGGCCCAGGACATGCCCGA
>CANCDA010000162.1 GCA_947374705.1 Comamonadaceae bacterium
AGGAGTTGGATGTAGTTCACAGCGGGGAGAATAGCAGCGAATGCGCTGTGAATTTTGGCGTCTTGTCGTCCTGGACGTGCGGCATCACGTTGTGAAACCATGAAAAAACTCCCCACTCTCCTGTTGGCTTTGTTCTGCTTGGCGGCGACTTCGCGCGCGGCTACCATGGAAGGCTTGCAATTTGAGGATCAGGCCCGCGTGGCCCAGCGCGAGCTCAAGCTCAACGGCTTGGGGATACGGTCTATTTTTATTTTCAAGGCCTATGTGGCGGGCCTGTACGTGAGCGACAAAGTGACCAGCACGCAAGACGTGCAACGCTACTCGGGGCCGATACGCCTGCAACTGCGTATGTTGATGGAGGTCGGGGCGAGAGACATCAAGCAAGCCCTGGTCGATGGCATGCGCAAGAACGTGAACGAGGCCCAGTGGTTGGTCATGCAGGACCGGGTGGTGGACTTTTCACGCACGATTGAATCCATCGGCGTGGTTCGCCCTGGCGACACCATCAACCTTGATTTCGTGCCCGAGCGTGGTTTGTTGCTGGCCGTCAATGGGCTTGACCAAGGTGGGGCGATACGCGGCCTTGATTTTTACAGCGCGCTGCTGGCCGTCTTTGTTGGCGATGACCCGGTGGACACTCGGCTCAAACGCGGACTGTTGGGGCAACTGACGCAATAGAATGCAGCTTGCCCATTTCTTCATAGGTTCACCCACCATGCAGCGCCGCGTATTGTTTGCTTTGAGTTTATTGACGCTTGCCTCAGCCGCCTTGGCTCAAACCTACCCCAACAAAGTTATCAAACTCCAGGTGCCTTTTGCCCCTGGCGGCACGACAGACATCATTGCGCGCGTCATCGCCGATCCGCTGTCCAAGGCTTTGGGCCAAGTGGTGATTGTGGAGAACAAGGCCGGTGGTGGCGGCGTGATTGGGGCCAATGAGACGGCCAAGGCCATTCCTGACGGCTATTCGCTGGGCATCGCCACGGTGTCCACCACGGCGGCCAATCCCGCGATCAACGCCAAAATTCCCTACAACCCGCTGACGGACTTCACACCCATCATCAACATTGCGGCCACCCTCAACGTGATTGCCGTGAACCCCAGCTTTCCGGCCAAGGACTACAAAGCGTTTGTGGCCGAGCTGAAAAAACACCCCGGTAAATATTCGTTTTCATCATCAGGAACAGGCGGTATTGGTCACTTGCAGATGGAGCTCTACAAGAGCATGAGCGGCACGTTCGTGACGCACATTCCCTACCGGGGTGCAGGGCCTGCGCTGAACGACACGGTGGCGGGTCAAGTCCCCATTATTTTTGATAATTTGCCTTCGGCTTTGCCTTTTATTCAATCAGGTCGTCTGGTGGCCATTGCCATTGCCGCACCCCAGCGTCTGGCGCAATTGCCCAACGTGCCCACCTTCAAAGAGGTGGGGCTGGAGCCGGTCAATCGCATGGCCTATTACGGCATCTACGGCCCTAAGGGCTTGCCTAAGGAAGTGGTGGACAAGGTCAACGCAGGCGTTCGCAAAGCGTTGGAAGACCCCGCAGTGAGGCGGCGCATTGAAGACACCGGTTCGCTGGTCATTGCCAACACGCCTGAGCAGTTTGCCGAGCAAATCAAGGCCGAATACGCCGTGTACAAAAAAGTGGTGGATACCGCCAAGCTCAAGTTGGATTGATGGACGCCGCAGTGGGTGTTGATGCTTTTGTCGATACCTCGGTCGATGCCTTCATCGATGCCCTGTGGTTGGAAGAGGGTCTGTCAAAAAACACGCTCGCGGCTTACCGGCGAGATTTGACTTTGTATGCCCGCTGGCTTGCTGAGCGCGGCCCCGCATTACTGGCCACCACGGAGTTAGACCTCAACGCCTATTTCTCTGCTCGCCACGCGCAAACCAAGGCCACGTCCGCCAACCGACGGCTCACCGTGTTTAAGCGCTTTTTTCGCTGGGCGCTGCGTGAGCGTTTGATTCAGACCGACCCCACCCTCAAGCTGCAAGCCGCCAAGCAGGCCTTGCGCGTGCCCAAGACGCTCACAGAAGCCCAGGTTGAGGCACTGCTGGCCGCGCCTGGGGACGATACGGCCATGGCCTTGCGCGATCGCACCATGCTGGAGCTGATGTACGCCAGCGGCTTGCGGGTGAGCGAGTTGGTGACGCTCAAGACCTTTCATGTCAGCCTCATGGACAACGTGCTGCGCGTCATGGGCAAGGGCAACAAAGAACGTTTGCTGCCTTTTGGTGAAGTGGCTGCGAGTTGGCTGCGTCGCTACCTGAGTCACGCACGTGCTGACCTGCTGGGCGGGAAACAGACCGATGATTTATTTGTGACCCACCGAGGGCAAAACGCTGGCACGGCCATGTCGCGCGTGATGTTCTGGATGATCGTCAAAAAATACGCGCTCGCAGCGGGTATCACATCGCCCCTGTCACCCCACACCTTGCGCCATGCGTTTGCCACGCACTTGCTCAACCATGGCGCTGATTTGCGCGCTGTGCAGATGCTGCTGGGCCACGCCGATATTTCCACCACCACCATCTACACCCATGTGGCGCGTGAGCGGCTCAAGAGCTTGCACGCCCAGCATCACCCGCGTGGATAAGGGGTGCGTTAATCGTTGAAGGCCCCGGAGCTATCCGACTCTGTGGCTAAAGATTCGGACCAAACCAAAGCGTTCAAATGGGCCATGTTGACCTGATGGTTGCTTAAGTGCAGCAGGTTGGCGCAGCGTTCAAACGCTTCTTCATTGGCCGTCTCGCAGGCGACGGTCAACTCCAGTAAGTTGGCCAAACTCCCGGTGCGATGGAGCAGCGTCTGCGTGACCGGTTCGGGCAGAGTGATGGACTCCAGCGCCTTGGCCATCGGGATGCCGAGCAGGGTGTCCAGCAGGGAGAAGATGCCCACAACGAAAGCGTTGTCTGATTCCTCGGGCGGCAATACCTCAATGGCTAGGAGCTCCATCAGTCGCCCGCGAACCACCGCCATTTCTCCCACCGCTGAGGGAATTCCCCCGCTGGGTGAGGTCGTCAGCAGCAGTGCAGCCCAGCGGAACAGTTTGCTCAAGCCCATCAGCATGACGGCATGCCGAAACGATGAAATTTGCCGCTCCAGCCCAAAGCCAGCCGAGTTGATGAAGCGCAGCAAATTGAAGGACAAGGTTGGGTCGCGTTTGAGTAACTCCTCGATCTCTATCGTGGTGGCTTGCTGACGAATCAGGTTGATGAGTTGGATGATGTTCGCCTGGGATGGGCGCAAGGTCTGACCGGTGACGAGTACTGGTTTGGCAAACCAGTAGCCCTGAAACAACTGAATACCATGACTGGCGGCGAGTTCATATTGCTCAATGGTTTCTACTTTTTCTGCAATGAGTCGCAGGCCTGGATTTTTTAGCGCCAATTGCACCATGGAAGCAATTTTCTCGGGTCTGATCTGTGACAGATCTAGCTTGATGAAGTCAGCTTGTGGCAACCACGCGTCGTATTGTTTGGACAGCACGTCATGGCTGAATGACAAGCGAAACCCCCTGCGTCGGATGTCCATCAAGGTTTCCAGGCGGGCCTCAATTTCGTCCGCGTGGTGGCCCTCCAAGGTGGGGATTTCCAGCACCACCCGATCCGGCTGGATCAGTTCCAGATGCCCTCCGGCCAGGCTGTCATGGGTGCAGTTGATGAAGAGAATTTTTTCTTCAATCAGGGCTTCATACTCGACGTGTGAGAGCAAGTTGAACAGCATCTCCGCATCGCTGGAGGCGGTGTGCTTGTCGAACGAACGTGATCGATCAAACAACTCGTAAGCAAACACGTTTTGCTTCGCATCCAGGATGGACTGGCGGGCTATGGCGATCTGGGTCATGCAGGGGTTATGCGGCTGCGCTGGCAGCAAAGAAGCTTCGGTTGAGTGGGGCATGGACGGACTCGCGTTCTTGAGATGGGCTTCCTGTTCATTCTAGGTTTGGGGTGATAAACCTAGGCGGGTAACAGATCGGTTTTTTGGGGCTAAATCACCGTATCGCTTAGGTGCAACAGCGATAATTGCGCATGACCATGGAAGCCCCGAATTTGCGCCAACAGTGCCAGGCCTTGCTGGCCTTGTGCGATCCGGTTCGCAAGGCGCAGGGTGTTGCCGCCATGGACGTGAGCGCCCCTTTGGCGGGTGATCTGGCCATGGCTGAAATGCCCGGCATTCCGGGCCGCCTAGATCGCCCCGAACTGGTGTCTCATACGCACATCAAGTCGGGCGCACTGACCACCCGCCAAGGCCATGCGGCGTTGGTGCACTCTATTGTTCACATTGAAAAAAATGCGATTGATCTGGCGCTCGATATTTGCTGGCGTTTTGCCGGTATGCCCGAGGCGTTTTACCAGGACTGGTTGCAAGTGGCGCGTGAAGAGGCCTACCACTTCACCTTGCTGCGCGAGCATTTGCAAACCCTGGGCTTTGACTATGGTGACTTCCCCGCGCACAACGGCCTGTGGGAGATGGCCGAGCGCACACGGCATGACCTGCTGGCTCGTGTGGCCCTGGTGCCGCGTACGTTAGAGGCGCGCGGGCTGGATGCATCACCCGCCGTCAAGACCAAGCTGGTCTCCATTGGTGACCACCGGGGCGGGGAGATTTTGGACATCATCCTGCGCGACGAGATCGGTCATGTGGCCGTGGGCAACCACTGGTACGGCTGGCTGTGCGAGCAGCGGGGCTTGGAGCCGATCAGCACTTTCGAGTCATTGCGGCGGCGCTACAACGCGCCCAAACTCAAAGGCCCGTTCAATCTGGCGGCGCGGCGTGCGGCGGGTTTCAAGGAAGAAGAACTGGCGGCTTTGTTGGCTCTTTAGAATCACCCATCCATTTCAAACGGAATCCAACATGGCAATTTATGAACTCGACGGCATCGCCCCCACACTGGGCAGCGGTGCTTGGGTGGCCGACAGCGCGCAAGTCATTGGCCAGGTCACGCTGGAAGATAACGTCAACGTCTGGTTTGGCACGGTGATTCGCGGTGACTCAGAGCGCATTCACATCGGGCGTGGCTGCAACATTCAAGACGCCAGCGTGCTTCACGCCGACCCGGGTGTGCCCTTGACGCTGGGCGAGAACGTCTCGGTCGGCCATCAAGTCATGCTGCATGGCTGCACGGTGGGCGATGGTACGCTGATCGGTATTGGCGCCATCGTGCTCAACAACGCCAAGATTGGCAAAAACTGTTTGGTGGGTGCGGGGGCACTGGTGACCGAGGGCAAAGAGTTCCCCGATGGCTCCATGATTCTGGGCAGCCCGGCCAGCGTGAAGCGCCAGCTCACACCGGAGCAAATAGCCGGCTTGCAGCGCATCGCCAAGCACTACGTGGACAACGCGGCGCGCTTTCGCCAAGGTCTCAAGAAAATAGCCTGAGAAGAAATACCCAGTGTCTGAACTCCATACCTTTTTATTCGAAGGCCTGCCCGTGCGTGGCGTGATCGTGCGCCTGACCGATGCGTGGACTGAGATTTTGAAACGACGCGCCGCCAGCAATACCGGGGCCTACCCTGAGCCGG
>CANCDA010000163.1 GCA_947374705.1 Comamonadaceae bacterium
TCTGATGTGATTCATCAACGAACAGCTTCAAGTGGTTGAATTAAAACGGTGCAGCCAAGAAAAAAGGGCACGTCTGATTAAGACGCGCCCTGAACCAACAATCTTTGGCAACTGCGATAGCTGGGACTTCATTGTAGGCAAAAAGCCCAAGTCGTGCAGCCCTGGGGAGGTCAAAGCGAAGGCGTTGCAGCATCGCAACATAAAACTTATTCACAACTTATTAACAATTTTATTGGAAATGATCTGGACAACTTGTGGGTGAGCTGTGTACTGCCTGTGCACCCCGCCATCTCATCCCGCATTGTGGTTCGATGGCTTTTTAATATGCCGGTAATCTGGAGAGAACAGCCTCCATTCTAACCAAATTCACAAATTCATTCCAAATAAGTTAGTGAACGCACACACCATTGATGCCAAAAATTAGCCTGAAATATCTAAAAATATATTTTCTGAAGCACTCAAAATCTACAGTTGAACCCAAAGCCCCACTAAAGCTTAGGGGCTTTGGGCGTGGCTGGGCTGCCTTAGGGTGCCGGGCGAATCACGGCGTATTGCGTCCACTCACCCCGGCGGAACAAAAGGTTGACGGCCTTGCCCTTGTCCAACTTGCCCAGCACGGCATCAAACTCTTTGACACCCAACAACTCAGTATTGGCAATAGCCAAAATGACATCGCCCTCTTTCAGACCCGCGCGTGCGGCAGCGTCCACTGCCGCATCGACCTTCACACCGCCTTTGATTTTGAGTTGTTTTTTGAGTGCCTCAGGCACTTCGCTCACGCTCAGACCCAGTGCCTGACCCGCACTGGCCACGCGGGGCTTGACCTCACGCTCTTTGCTGGCAACTTTTTCCTCTTCAAACTCACCCACGGTGATGCTTAGCTCTTTGGTCACACCACGGCGAAACACCGTTAAGGTGCTGCGTGTGCCCGGTTTGGTTCGACCTACCAGGCGCGGCAAGTCAGCCGATTTTTCAATCGTTTTACCGTCGAATTTAACGATGATGTCACCGGCCTCAACGCCCGCTTTCTCGGCCACAGAACCCGTCTCAACCGCTCTGACCATCGCCCCTTGGGGTTTGCCCAGACCAATCGATTCAGCCACCTCCTTGGAGACCTGCTCAATCTGTACCCCAATACGGCCCCGTGTGACACGCCCGGTCGCACGCAGTTGCTCACTCACGCGCACCGCTTCGTCCATGGGGATGGCAAAAGAGATGCCCATGAAGCCGCCTGAGCGCGAGTAAATCTGACTGTTGATGCCCACCACCTCGCCACGCATATTGATGAGGGGGCCACCCGAGTTACCAGGGTTGATGGCGACATCGGTTTGAATCAGAGGCAGGTAATCACCCGTGTCACGCTGCTTGGCACTCACAATGCCCGCCGTCACGGTGTTTTCCAGACCGAAGGGTGAACCAATCGCCATCACCCACTCCCCCACCTTGAGCCGGTTCACATCACCCACCTTGACCGCAGGCAGGCCCAAGGCTTCGATTTTGACCACCGCCACATCGGTGCGTTTGTCGGAACCCACGATGCGGGCCTTGAACTCGCGCTTGTCGGTCAACGTCACCAGCACTTCTTGCGCACCCTCCACCACATGGGCGTTGGTCATGATGAAGCCGTCAGCCGACAAGATGAAGCCTGAACCGACACCACGCGGCTGCGTCTCTTCTTCTTGGGGCAGAGGGCTGGGGCGGTTGGGGCGCGGGCCCTGGCGCGGCACATTGGGCATGGGGATGCCAAAGCGTCGGAAGAATTCCATCATGTCTTCGTCCGCACCGCTCTCAGCCCCCGAGCGAGCCGCCGTTTTCTCTAGCGTTCGGATGTTCACCACCGAGGGGCCCACCTGCTCAACCAATTCTGTGAAATCAGGCAACCCCCGTGCGGATTGCGCCCATGTTGGCCCCGTTGGCAGCAGTACTGCTGAGGTGAGCAGCACGGCCACACCCAGCCACCTTGTCAAGGATTTGGTCTTCAAATCAATTGTGTTGAACATCATCTAGATTCCCAGGAAATAACAATCGGTTTTACAGCCCCACATGTGGGGATTTATTTTCGCCGTTCAAGGGCCTGGGCAAACGCTTGAAGTGTCTGCGCCGGTACCTCGCCCACCACCGTCAACCACCAGCCACCCGCCTTATCTGGCACGCGCCGACTCAGCGTATGGGTCGCCCCCATCACCCGCAAGCCTTCAGGCCCGTGTCGCCCCACGGCGAAGTCCTCGATGAACAAAGACACGGTGGCCAGGCCATCGGAAAAAATCCATTGAAGCGCAGCGCCTGAGGCGCTCTGTGCCTCCTGAGCCGGGCGGCGGTGGCAGCTCATGGGAACGAATCCGGCCACCGGTTTTTTGAGCGCCCAGCCCTCGGCATCAGCCGAGGTTTTAATGATCTCGGGGCGCTCCACCCGGTAGTCTTGCGTCTTGTGCATCAACTGTGTGAGCTTGCTCATGCTGACCGGCGCGTCCAGTTGCAGCTCAGAGAACGCCACTTGTTCCAGCACGCGCTTATGCTCATCCAGCGTTTGTAAGCGCATCATCAGGCCAGACTTTTTTTCGCTCCAGACCTGGTAGGAAAATCTCAGCGTGTCTTTGGGTTCAATCTGCACCACATCGGCATCAAAACCTGCAACACGCTCAGCACCGACCACGTGGGCCGTATAAAACGCGTCGATGCCGGTGCCCGGTGACTTGAGCAGGCCAGGAAACATACCCAGTGACTCGCGCGTTTCCATCACCGCGATCTTGCTTTGAGGCGAGAAGGTGATGACGTCTGCGTTGTGCCGAAAAGTCGAACGCTGCGGGCCACTCAAAGATTCAATCCGCTCCATTTGTTGCACCCCATCACACACGTGCCAGATGCGTGAGCTGGCCAGACTGCCCCCCGATGAGACCACCAAGGTGCCGATATACGCCTTGCGCTGTGAGGCCTCGTGCATGCGCAACAGCCAATCGGATGTGCTGCGCTGGGCGGCTGGTTTTTGCGACGATGCGTTATCAACGCCACTCACAGGCGTTTGTGCGCTGACGATACTGACCGCGAGCAAGGCAAGAACACTTGCCAAACACCGCCGAGCTTGCACAGTCAAAACCATGATGAGCCTTTAGCGAGCCGGGCGGTCAAAGGTGGCATTGCGCACAAACCCGGAGGGCATTTGCAAGGCCGAAGCGCCGCCAAACTGCTGGTGGGCTTGAAGCAACTGGTCCAACCGAGGGTCCCGAACCAAGATGGGTGCGGACTCTTGCGGCACGGCTGCCGTTTGTGCTGGCAGTGGCGTGAGCGGTGTCATGGCAGGCGTTTGCGCCCATTGCACCGGGTTGGACGATGGTGCCTGTGCGTCCATCAAGCGCCAGCACAGCACCGTCACCAAAGCCAAAGAGGCGAAACCCACCACCCATTTCCAGCGCAGCTTGGGGTCGTTGGCCGCGTCCATTTCACCTGGATAAACACCTAAGGACTTTTCAATATCCACAAGGTTCAAGACTGAATCCATAGGGCGCTCAGTGCGCAACGGCGCCGCTTCATCTTGCAGGCGAGCGCGAATTCGAGTCAAAAATTCGGCATCTTTTGCGCCGCCCAAAGACAAGGCCTGCGCGCGCAAGACATCACCGACCACGTGATAGGCGCGCCAGTTGGCCCGGGCCTGATCATCCTGCACCAAGGTCTGCACGGTCTGCGATACGGCTTCACCGCTCAATTGACCATCGACCAGGGCCGATATCTGTTCATTGATGTTTAAATTTTCAGTGTTCATCGTGTTCACTTATCCTCTCTTCACCAGCGTTTGCCGGATTGATGTTCCAACAAAGGCTTGACCTTGGTCGATATGGCTTCCCGAGCCCGAAAAATACGGGACCGCACTGTGCCAATCGGACAATCCATCACATCGGCAATTTCCTCATACGTCAGGCCTTCAATCTCACGCAGCACGACGGCTTGTCGCAAATCCTCTGGCAAAGCGTTCATGGCCGCGTTCACCACCGCCGCAATTTCTTTGGCCGCTAGCACCGATTCGGGTGTTTCGTTCGTGATTGGTTCGTTTAATCGCTGAGAAGTTTCATCTTCATCATCGCTGGCCCTGAGGGCGGCCTGCATGGCCAGGGGGTCATGCTTGAATTCAAGCAAAAACTTCTTGGCGGTATTAACGGCGATGCGGTAGAGCCAAGTGTAGAACTGCGCCTCTCTGCGGTACTGGTGCAGCGCCCGGTAGGCCCGAATAAAGGTCTCCTGGGCAATGTCGTCCACCAGATCCCCATCGCGCACCATGCGGCGAATCAGGCGTTGAATGCGGCTTTGGTACTTGATGACCAACAACTCAAATGCATGCTGATGGCCCGCCAGCGTTTGCTCGACCAGAAGAAGGTCGCTGTCATTGCCTGCATTGCCCTCTAGCGGCTTCATAACTGCGCTGCCATCTGAGCGGGCTTGTTGGCCACCCCGGTCTTACCCTGAGCCCACAGCGCACGCCGCAAAGCATCCCATTGCAAGGGGTCACTTTCGCGCACTAGCCAGAGCCAATGAAGCCCTGGTGACGCCCCCCTCAATGCCAACAACATCCATTGCTGAGCGTCCAACTGAGGGCGAATTTGCACAACCCAAGATTGACCCGCCGACGTCCAGTGCCATTCCCGCCCATCCCAACTCAGATGCCCCTGGGGCGTGCGTGAATCATCACGAATCGCCAACAGCGCAGCCGCAAGCCACAACCCCAAGCCCAGCCCTTGGGGCCAAGCCAGATGAGGCGCTTGATAGCACCAAAAACCCAGCACACCCAAGGCCAGCACCAGTAGCGCCCCTGTGATCACCCTCTGAATGTGCGAACGCCCCACCGGATAAGAAACCGCTGGGGCGTTGTACATGAGCGCAGACGATTCGAGCGCGTCAGATGCGCTTGAAGACCAGACTTCCGTTGGTGCCGCCGAAGCCGAAATTGTTTTTCACGGCCACATCAATCTTCACGTCCCGCGCTGTGTTGGCGCAGTAGTCCAGATCGCACTCCGGATCCTGGTTGAAAATATTGATGGTCGGCGGCACTTTCTGATGATGCACCGCCAACACGGTGAACACACTCTCAATCCCGCCTGCCCCGCCCAGCAAGTGGCCGGTCATGGACTTGGTGGAGCTCACCAGCGTTTTGTACGCGTGGTCACCCAGCGCGGCCTTGATGGCATTGGTTTCGTTCACGTCACCCAGCGGCGTGGAAGTGCCATGGGCGTTGAGGTAGTCCACTTGGTCGGGATTAACGCCTGCATTACGCAGCGAGCCCAGCATGGCACGGCGTGGGCCGTCCATATTGGGCGCGGTCATGTGACCCGCATCGGCACTCATGCCAAAACCAGCCAGCTCGGCGTAAATCTTGGCACCGCGTGCTTTGGCGTGTTCGTACTCTTCCAGCACCATCACGCCCGCACCCTCGCCCAGGACAAAACCATCGCGGTCTTTGTCCCAGGGACGCGAGGCTGTTTTGGGATCGTCGTTGCGGGTGGACAGGGCGCGCATGGCGGCAAAGCCACCCAC